>JABDLQ010000287.1 GCA_013002925.1 Gammaproteobacteria bacterium
GCGGCCGCTCCTGCCGAGCCAACTACAGGTAACCCGCTGGCGGCACTTCCTCAGGCGGGAACAATGGTAAAGAAGCGGCTGGCGGCAGCTCAGTCAGGATCAAGGGCAAACCAACCGCTGGTGGCATCTGAGCGAGGACCAATGACAGGCAAGCTGCTGACGGCAGGCTCAGCCAGGACCGCGGCTGGTGACGCGCTGACGACGGCGCAAGCAGAAACAATGATCCTGCCAACAGCCCTGGTATTGAACGCTGCTCCAAAGATCGTAACAGCAGCTCCACGTATTGCGAACCGCGTCAACAATGCGATCGACAGCGCCCACCCGCTTCACGCTGATCAGGGAGCGGCTAGCGTTCTGACACTGCCCATATACGGCCACAATGCGGGAGGAAGCTTTACACTACCGTCAGCCTGCTGGCCATTTTCCAGCAGCGCGACCATCGTTCTACCCACGGCCAGACCGGAACCGTTGAGCGTGTGCACCGGCTCCGGTTTACCGGTTTCGGGGTTGCGCCATCGCGCCCCCATCCGCCGCGCCTGAAACGCCTCGCAGTTACTACAGGAACTGATTTCGCGATAGGTGTTTTGCGCCGGTAACCACACTTCTATGTCATACGTCTTGGCGGCTCCAAAACCAATATCGCCGGCACACAGGGCCACCACCCGATAAGGCAATTCCAGTTTCTGCAAAATACTCTCGGCATGCCCGGTCATCGTTTCCAGTGCCGCATAAGACTCCGCGGGCCTTACGATCTGCACCATTTCCACCTTGTCAAACTGGTGTTGTCGAATCATGCCGCGCATGTCCCGGCCATAGGATCCGGCTTCAGAGCGAAAACACGGGGTGTGCGCCGTATAACGCAGCGGCAGATCCTGATCCTCGATAATCCTGTCGGCGACCAGGTTGGTCAATGGCACTTCAGCCGTCGGGATCAGAAAATACTCACTGTCTCCTTCAAGTTTGAACAGGTCCTCTTCAAATTTCGGTAGTTGACCCGTGCCAGTCAGGGTTTTGCGATTGACGATGTACGGCACGTAGGCTTCGGTATAGCCATGTTCCGTGGTTTGCACATCCAGCATGAACTGGGTCAGTGCACGGTGCAGCCGCGCCAACTGCCCGGTCATCACGACAAAGCGCGCACCGGTCAGGCGCGCTGCCCGATCAAAATGCAGCCCCCCGACACCCTCACCAAGATCTACATGATCCCGCGCCGTAAAATCCAGCGTGCGCGGCTGACCCCACTGCCTGATTTCCTGATTATCCTCCTCGCTATCGCCGTCCGGAACCGACTCGTGCAGGAGGTTGGGCAAGCCCAAAAACAACTCCCGCAAGCGCTGCTGGTTCTGTTCGAATGCGGCTTCTGCAGTCTTGAGCTCTGCTCCCAGGGATTCAACATCCGCTAACAGCGGTGCAATATCTTTGCCTTGCGCTTTGGCCTGACCAATTGATTTTGACCGCAAGGTGCGCTGACTGCGCAGTTCTTCTACCTGTAGCTGCAGCGTTTTCCGCTGACTTTCCAGATCGGTCAGCTGCCGCGTATCCAGTTCATAACCACGCCGCGCCAGGTTTTGGGCGACCAGTTCAGGGTTCGTGCGCACCAGTTTTGCATCCAACATTATTTGGCCTTTTTATTGCGATTATCTGTCGACAGATTTTTTGCTGTGACAACGGCGTACGGTACACAAGGTCTGCACCACATGCACCAAAAAATGTATGCCAGGATCTCACGCGCGTACTGTCAGAATATTCCGCGGTGCCCGTGCAACGCTCGAAAATTTCGTCAGCGAATTATACTGACAACACCAGACGCGCTGCCCGAATCCCGGTGTAGGCCGCACACACACAAATTATCATGCTGCCCACTGCATATAACAAGGCGGTTTTTACCTGGCCGCGTTCCAGTAACTGTACCGTTTCCAACGAAAACGCAGAAAACGTGGTAAATCCGCCCAGCAAACCGACTACCACTCCGGCACGCAACGCCTCCGATCCGCCTTTATCCGCAAACACTACCAGTAAGGCACCAATCAGAAAGCTGCCCAAAAGGTTTACGAGCAGCGTACCCAGCGGCAACCCGGTGCTGTTCAATGGAGCCGCCAGCAACCAGCGCATCAACGCCCCCAGTGCACCGCCAGCGGCGATCGCCATTGCTATTGTCATCCTAATCTCTCTGTTTGTTATGCCGAGCGCCCAGCCGGCGCAGTTCGTCGAGTTTTAACCCGATTTTAATTTCGAGCCCCCGCGGCACGGGTCGATAGAAACGCTCGCTTGTCAGCTCGTCGGGAAAATAGTGTTCCCCGGCCGCGAACGCGCCCTCCTCGTCATGCGCATAGCGATAATCGCTGCCATGTCCCATGGATTTTGCCAGTTGCGTTGGCGCATTGCGCAGATGCTTTGGCACCGGCAGCGATCCGGTATTTTGGACTACCGCCTGCGCCGCTTTAAACGCGGTATATACCGCGTTGCTTTTAGGCGCACAGGCCAGGTAAACGACCGCCTGTGCAATCGCAAGCTCGCCTTCCGGCGAGCCCAAACGCTCATAGGCCGCGCTGCAATCCAGCGCTGTCCACAGTGCACGTGGGTCCGCATTGCCGATGTCTTCACTGGCCATGCGCACCACCCGGCGTAGCAGATAGCGCGGATCACAACCACCATCCAGCATTCGGCAAAGCCAGTACAGGGCAGCATCGGGATCGGAGCCACGTACTGCCTTGTGCAGCGCTGAAATCTGATCGTAGAATTCATCTCCACCTTTGTCGAAACGCCGCACCTGTCCCCCGAGTGCATCGGCAATGATCCGATCCAGAGCGGGATTTTGCTGGTTGGCGCACGCGTCCAGCACCAGTTCCAGCAACCCTAGCGCGCGGCGGGCATCGCCGTCCGCCGCTGCAGCCAGAGTCTGCAAATGTTCAGGGAGCAACAGCGCCTTCGCCTCGAGTTTCTTCAGGGCACGCTCGAGAACCTGAATCAGCTCGTTTACCGACAGTGGCTGTAACACGTATAACCGGGCACGTGACAGCAACGCATTGTTTAGCGCGAAAGCCGGGTTCTCAGTGGTGGCACCGACAAATATAATGGTGCCATTCTCGATATGAGGTAAAAAAGCGTCCTGCTGACTTTTGTTAAAGCGGTGCACTTCATCCAGAAACAATACCGTTGTGGTCTTCTGCTGCTTCGCCAGCGCTGCCGCTGCTACTACTTCACGAATTTCTTTGACACCACAACTCACCGCGGACCGCACCTCGAAACGAGCCTCGTGCTGATGCGCGAGCATGGTCGCCAGCGTTGTTTTACCGGTCCCCGGTGGACCCCAGAAAATCATCGAGTGCAAGGTGCCGCCTTCGAGTGTTTTGCGCAATGCGCTATCGGCACCTAACAGGTGTGACTGCCCAAAAAACCCGGACAGGCTGCGTGGCCTGACCTGAAAGGCGATGGGTGTGTCAACCGTGTGCTGCTGTGTTCCGGTCGTTACCATTATCTCTATCGTTCATTCCGGATAAAAAAATCGCATGTCGGCAGTCCGCTTCTGAGCGGGACCCCATTTTGGCGTAGATGGCCCATTGCGTGCTGACCTGAATTGGCTTCGTGCATACTGAATCCCCTGCAGCGGTATTGCAACGAGGTATGCCCCCTGTGAATATGCTGACACCATCAGTCCTGTTGGTTTTATCTGTGATCCCTGCCCCGCGCTGATCCAGATGCAAACAGCAATCCTTCCACTTTCTGACACCAGCCTTCCAGACC
>JABDLQ010000313.1 GCA_013002925.1 Gammaproteobacteria bacterium
TATGGGGGCGCTTGTTTTGTTTTGTAAGCGGATTTAACCGCATTTCGCATGTCACGTGCCTGGTTAACAGCCCGGACCAGCCCCTTTCGAACGGGTGGCTGAACGGTCAGGTCTGCGGCAGACTCACAGGACAACAAAATGACGTTGACCACTTTCAGATGCTTATTGGCATCGTCGGCTAACTCCTGAAGTTTGTGGGTCCACTCGATCAGGCGGCTGCCATTGATAATATTACGAGCGACAGTGCCGCTGGTTTGATGAAACATGAAAATGATCTGGATTTCGACAACGTCGTTCTGCACAGCGGCCAGCGTTGCGGTGGTGAATTTGACAATCGCCGTGTAGATTTCATTGGCATCGCCGAACACCGGGCCTTTTGCTGAAGCGGTTTCCGTCATTTCGGAAACCATTGTTTGAAAACCGCCGATCACTTTCATGCCGCCGGTCATGTCTAAACCATGAGCCGTCAGAAGAGGTACGACGTCATCGTCTTTTTGAAAGATAATCAGGGTGTTCATGATGCTAATTCCGGTACCAGGCAGTCAATGGCATGAACTGTTGAACACCGAGTATAAAGGCCTCACGCCTTGCACGCTATCAGGTGATTCCGGGTTCTGCCCACAAAATTTTGACAGGATCGTACGCCCCCGGATAACAATCAGGTTTTTGTTCGAGAGCCCGTTAAAGCCAGGAACGAGCTGGAAAGCTGAGTTGCCGCTTTAGACGCAGACCAGGTCTTACTTTACTGATAGTGTGACAGGCTTGGGCAATCGACAGGCTTAGGCAATCGTTGTGTGGCTGGTGCGGCTAATGTGATTGATGCAGCTGCGCCAAATTGACAGGCAGTTCAGTATTAATGCAACAGGCACCTCGGCATTTCGGCAACGACCGGCACCTCGGCACCATGTGACAATTGATAGAAGTACAGCATTCTGGATTCGCGGATGGGTTGATCCTGTGAGAGTATCTGCGTTTTCTTGCGCTGTCTTTGCCTGGTAGCGTGTCGTGTGGCAGCGTGTCGTGCTTGCTGTCATGCGCTGGCGAACCGGTGCTGGCAGAGTCTTATTCTTTTCCTGCAATGCCGTCAGTGAAGAAGTGGACTGGCACGTGGCGTGTATGCGGTCCTGGGTTCAACCACTAAAAAGCCAAGGCAGGTTTATACAAAAATTTTGACGACTGGAAACCAAAACCACCGACAATACAGACAAGCTCTACCGACCGGATGCTCGCGACTCCGAGCGCTGTAGTTGGTTCAAAAAAAGGTAATAATGGTGTTTGTTAACCGCTGGCATTTCAGCCGCAAAACTACCCAGGAATTGTTGCGCATCGCCTTACCCATGGTGGTGTCACAGGGGACTTTTGCGCTGATGATTTTTACCGACCGCTACTTTATGTCGCAAATCGATGCGGTTCACATGGCGTCGGCACTCGGTGGTGGTGTCGCATCGTTTTTTTCGTTTTGTTTCTTTTTGGGCTTGCTCGCTTATGCCAACGCGCTAAGCGCTCAGTATCTTGGTGCCGGAGAACCGGGTAAATGCACAAAAGTTGTTACCCAGGGCATGGTCATCGCGTTGGCCAGCATACCGGTGCTTGTTGTGATCACATACCTGGTGGCCGGCATCTTCGAGGGCATGGGGCACGAGCCGGTGCAGGTTGAGTTAGAACGCACGTACTACCTGATTCTGATGGCCGGTACACCGGTGACCTTGGCCAAAGTGTGCCTCTCGTCCTATTTTGCCGGCATCGGGCGCAGTGGTGTCGTGATGATCTGCGATGTCTTTGGCTTGCTGGTCAACATACCGCTATGTTACGCAATGGTGTTTGGTAAATTGGGTTTTCCGGCACTGGGGATCATTGGCGCCGGCATTTCTACCGTGGTCGCAACGGTGCTTTCATTTGCCTTGTTTGTCAGCTTCTATTTTCGCAAAGAGCATCGCGATACGTTTGGTGTGCTCGCTTCATTTACTTTTGACCGCCGGATTCTGTGGCGCTTTTTAAGACTAGGGACGCCCTCCGGGCTGGAGCTGTTTCTAAACGTAGCGGCGTTTAATTTATTTCTTTTGATGTTTCAGTCCTACGGGATCGACCAGGGGGCCGCGGCGGCGATAGTCTTTAACTGGGATGTGCTTTCGTTTATTCCGATGATCGGTCTGAACATTGGCATTATCAGCCTGATCGGGCGGTTCGTCGGTGCCCGCGACCTGGAGCGGGCCAACGAAGTGATGAGTGCCGCATTTGTATTGGCGCTGGGCTACTCGGCCATGCTGGCGACGATCTATATTGGGTTTCGTTACGAGTTGGTCGAGGTGTTCGCGCCACCAGTAGGCGATTTTACTGCAACCCGGGAACTTGCCGCCTTCATGATGGTGGGCCTGAGCAGCTACGTGATGGCCGATGCGGTGATCCTGGTCTGCGGCGGCGTGTTGCGCGGCGCCGGCGACACCCGGTGGTTGATGATTGCATCAGTCGCACTGCACTGGGCTATGCTGGTAGTGCAGTACTTTATCATTCGGGTTTTTGGGATGGGCCCGCAGGTATCCTGGATTGCCTTTGTTGTGATGCTGCTGTTAATCGCCGTAGTCTATGCAGTGCGCCTGAAAAGCGGACGCTGGCGTGACCCGGCGGCGCTGGAACTGGTGATGGCGGAATAGCCGGTTCAGATGTCAGAGTTCAGATTTCAGATTTCAGATGTCAGAACTCAGAACTCAGAGCTCAGAACTCAGAACTCAGACATCTGACATTTGAGTTCAGATATCACAAATTGCAGGGTTCCTATCGCACATTGCACCTCGTGGCGAATATGCCGGGTGCTAAGTGCGTCTGCAGGGCGCCGGGCAGGTTATTGCTTCGTTATCGTGGAGCCGGTTTTCTGTTGGTGCGAACGAGATTAGCTGCATGACGGGCTCCTCGCTTGCGCAGGTCAGCGATTGCGGCCCAGGGCGTCATGACTGGTGACCCAGTCTCCGGTCAACACGGCGCTCATCAGGGACAGTTCGCCGGCCAACACTGTGCCACCGATAATTTCGGCCAGTTTACGGACTTTGCCCTGACCATTGCAGCCGAGCAGATTCAGACATTCCTGCTGAGTCGGCAGACCCGTGCCGCCGCCATAGGTGGCCACGATCAACGATGGAATTGTGATCGAGAAATAATAGTTGCCATCATCGTCGAGATCCGCGTACGTTACCGCGGCTGACGACTCGGCTACATTGGCGACATCCTGACCGGTGGCTAAAAAGGTCGCCGCAATACCATTCGCAGAATGCGCCCCGGTGTTGATGGAACCGGCCATAAATCCACCGACCTGGGTGATGGCTCGCGCCTTGAACAGGTTTTTGGCCGACACGCCCATCGTTTTTTCAATCAGTGCATTCGGCAGAATGACTTCCGCAATTACACGCTTGCCACGCGTGTGCAGGGTATTGAGCTGCGAGTGTTTTTTGTCCGTGTCCATGGCGCCGGACAACATGTAGCGCACAATGCCGGAATAGTTTTCCATGATCCATTCGCACGCGACATAAGTGGCCTTGCCGACCATGTTCTGGCCCGCGGCATCCCCGGTCGTAAAGTTAAACCGCAAATAGCGCATGCGGGCGGCCGCATATTGTTCAATATTGCGTAGTTGTCCAGAACGCGTGGTGGTTTCTGCCGCTGCCTTTATCTGGCCAAAGTTTTCTTCTACCCAGGCGCCAAAATCACGTGCCTGCCGTGCATGTTCAAAAATAAAAACCGGGGCCCGCTGCATCGCGTCGTCAACGATGCACACGCGTGCACCGCCCGCGGCATGCAACAATCGCATGCCGCGATTATAGCTGGCAACGAGGGTTCCTTCGCTGGTCGCCATGGGTACGTAAAATTCCCCCTGCGCGTGTTCGCCATTGACAAGCAAGGGGCCGGCCAGCCCAATTGGAACTTGCGCCACGCCGATAAAATTTTCGACGTTACCTGCTGTGCGTTCAGGCTCAAAGTCATAGTGACTCACATGATGGAACGTCGACCCGGTTTTATCGTAGACAAAATCGCGACGCGTCTGAGCCATGGTCTCTGTGTAGTCGTTTTTTTTGTCTCTTGGGATTCGTTCAGTCATGACATTGATGTTCCGGTTGGGTAGTCGCAGGTTGCCTGAAAGACCAAAAGTGCAAATAACCAGCGGCGGCGACTACAGTATGTGCAGGCAGGGTTGTGGCGGATTTATCTACCGGCTTCTGCTCGTGAACGACCCGGTAAGGTTGAGAATAGACCCAAATCGGATCGCTGCAAAGTATTCTGCAGCTGCTTGCAGGAGACCCCAGGCAAAATAGTGCTCAGGCAAAAACCAACCCATGCCAAAATCACCAGGCTGCTTGCGCGTTCAGTGTTCTCGCAAAAACCAGTGTCTAGAGCTGCACCCGAACAGTCTGTAAAGCATTGGCCGCAATCGTGATCTGCGCATACTGGCTGCCGATTTGCAGCGCGTACTCTATCGGCTTTTTCGTGGTGTTTAGCAGCTGTACGCTCAGAAGTCCGGCGTCATTGACAGTGGCGCTGGTGTGCAATGCATCGGCGCCAAGGTCATCCGGCATCCGGGTGGCCTGCACCGCTTTGTCGCCCGGTCTGATGGTGCTGCTGAGTTGCGCGAGCACATAGTAAATCGGAGTGTAGTAAACGTACCCGGTCTCTGTATCGATCATGATCGGCGCACCGCAGAAGTTACCGACGTGGTTGGGACCCCCATGACGGTCAAGCACAACATTCCAGTCGATCCAGCCTTCCATCCAATGATTAAGGCTAACGATGATGTTTCGTGCATAACGGTGCACCGGTGTGTAGATCGGGTGATCCTGGGGATTGGGCGCCCATGTGGCAGTGTACGCCCAGTCCGTGGCGTTGGCATTCCACCAGAATTCGTCGTTATCGAACCAGCCGGATTCTTTGAACCGCACCGGATCCAGAACACCTCCGGGCGCGTCCTTGCCCAGATCGTCGATCGTCCCTTCCGTGTGGATGATGCCAAACTCCGGATACCTGTTATGCACTTTTTCAAGCACATCCTCGAAGACTTTGTACGTGCTTGCGTACCAGTGCACAGCGGCGCCGTACAAATAAGGTGCCGTCTCTGGATCCGCGAACAATACATCGGTCCATTCTTCGAGACCATCGCGGTTTTGGTCGTAGATCAACAAATTAATGTCACCAAAATTATGCGCTGCCAGTGTCGG
>JABDLQ010000377.1 GCA_013002925.1 Gammaproteobacteria bacterium
CATTGTAGGCGCAATCTCGCCTGACAGTGCCCGTCAGATCAAATCCCGATTGCTACACTTGAACTGTACGACGGTGAGCAAAAAAAAAGGCCCGCCCCGAACGGGGCAGGCCTTGATTTTGATTTCGCCGATAAACCTTAGTTAAGAATATTCAGCTCAACCCGGCGGTTTAGCATGCGTCCTGCCTTGGTGGCATTGTCCGCAATCGGTTGGGTTTCTCCGTAACCGCGCGATTTCAGTCTGCCTGCATCTACGCCCCGAGACACCAGGTAGTTCAATACCGATTTGGCGCGTTTTTCAGAAAGGCTCATGTTGTACGAATCGGCACCTGAGCTGTCTGTGTGTCCGGCTACCTCAACCTGCAGATCTTTGTATTTGTCGAGAGTAGCGGCAGCATCATTCAACACGTTGAAAGATTCAGACTTGAGCTTGGCCGAGTTCAATTCGAACTGTACACCAGGCAAGTTGATGCGATCGTCAACGATTTCGCAGCCATTGACATCAACGCGCACACCGGCACGCGTTCCGGGGCAGCGATCTTTACTGTCTCCAACACCATCGCCATCCGAGTCAAGTTCACAACCGCGCGCATTGACTTTAATACCACGTGGGGTATTCGGGCAGGCATCCTTGCTATCAGGAACGCCGTCACCGTCGCTGTCAGCAACTTTCACTGCACAACCGCGCATGTCGACTTTGGTACCCGCCGGAGTATTTGGACAGGAGTCTTTGCTGTCAACAACGCCGTCGCCGTCGCCATCAAGTTCACAACCACGTGAGTTCACAGGTACGCCGGCCGGAGTTCCGGGACAACGGTCATTGTTGTCATTGACACCATCGCCGTCTGAATCCGGCGGAGGCGGCGGAGCTTTTTTGCCCAGGTTGCGCAAAAAGCCGATGCTGTAAGTTACATCGCTGTGATGTGGGCTGCCCAACAGCATGCGCCGCCGTGCCTCACCTCGAATAGCGGTGCTATGTGAATCGCCAACCCAGCCCAGAACGCCCGCACCCACAGAGGCTCCCAGGTTAGTAGACGACCCTCCTAAAAAGCTGTTCTCGTAAACCAAACCGAGGCCACCCAAAAGATAGGGGGTAATACGGCCGGATTTCTGCGAATGAAACATTACATCCACACCAAAAGAACGAATTTTTGTGCCTGCGTCGGTAATGGAGTCATGCAGGTTATACAGCCCGAGATTCAGTTCCAGAGCAGCTGTATCGGTGACCGGTTTGCCGAGCACCACCTGACCACCAGCAAACTCATCTTCGTCGCCACGGTCTTTATCGTCATCGAAGAAGGAGATCATTGGCGAGATGTACCACGGGTCGTCCGTTTGAGCGTGGCTAAAAGGAGACGAAAAAACCACACCTGCGGCCACCATCACAGTTAACCAGGACCTATTGAAAGATTTCATTGAACATATTCCTCTGCTACATCATTAGTAAAATTTTATACGTGTCCCCCAGGGACGGCGCAAGTATACAGAAAAGGATTATAAAATTCATAGATATTTAGGTTTTTTTCGATCTATTTGGGTGTCTCAGAGCCTATTATGCAGGGTGTTAAATCCGTGCTAGCGGCACTATCATGGATCGGAGAATCAGGTTCTGATGAGAAGCGCAAAAGTGTTGTAATCATGCAACAGAACTGACGTTTTTAGTCGGATTATCATCGAGTCGCTGGGCGAATACGATTCAATATTCTCAGCAGACCTGCGGCTCAAACCAAATGCCGGCAGGCTTCGAATGCGCTCATGATAATGCGCGGGAGAATGTGCAGGTGCACCATCGCAGTCAGCAAATAGCAGACTGTTCAGTGTGTAAGTTTAAAGAAGTGATTATAACCATATAAAAATCAATTTATTGCGGTGATATTTTCGTTCAGGCATGATACTTGCCATTGACAAGGAAAGTGTGTAATGTGCCGCGATGGTTGCACAACTGCCCCGCAAGCTCACCCAGGAAGAGCGCACCGCCCAGTCCGATCGCTCACTAATCGACGCGGCGATTGCCCTGATCATCGAAAAAGGCACGGAAGGCACAACATTGTTGGCTCTGGGTGAGCGGTCTGGCTACAGCCGGGGGCTGGTCACTTACCGTTTCGGCACCAAGTCCGGGCTGTTCAAGGCCGTTATCAAACAGGTATCGGACCGCTGGATCAAGACGCTCGAATCTGCAGTCGGCAGACAAACCGGTGCCGCCGCCATCATGGCCTGTTTTGATGCCTACTACGGTTTCGTGCAACAGTGTCCGGATGACATTCGTGCACTGAACATTCTAAATCAAAGGGCGTGTGAGCCCGGGTCCGAGTTGCGCGATATCGTCTGTAAGGTGGTGCAAAAACAAATGTGGCAGGTCAATCAGTGGGTCACTCAGGGACAAGCTGATGGGACGATCACCGCCGCGCTCGATGGACAGGCGTTTGCCGCTCAATTTATTGCATCTCATCGCGGCATTACTGCGTTGTGGATGCTGGACGACGCCGGTTGTGACTGGCAGCGATTGCATATGCAATCCCGTAATTTTCTGGATCATCAACTGCAGCCGTCCTAACGGCTGCTAAGTGTGGAGAAATGTATGACCGATGCGTTTATTTTTGATCATGTGAGGAGTCCGCGCGGGCGCGGCAGAACGAGCGGTGGGTTGCACGCCGTGACACCGATCGAACTGACCACCCAGGTTCTGGAGAGTCTGCGGGATCGCAATGAACTGGATACCGGTTATCTGGATGACGTCGTGCTGGGCTGTGTGTCGCCGGTGGGTGAACAGGGTGCGAACATTGCGCGGGTTGCGGTGCTCAATGCCGACTATGCGCAGAGCGTGCCTGGTACACAACTCAATCGCTTTTGCGCTTCGGGTCTCGAGGCGATCAACACGGTAGCGGCACAGGTCATGTCAGGACAGTCAGATCTTGGCATCGCCGGAGGCGTTGAATGCATGTCCAGAGTGCCGATGGGTTCAGATTCCGGCGCGATGGCAGCGGACCCAAAGGTTGCCTATAAAACCTACTTTGCACCACAGGGCATCGGGGCAGATTTGATTGCATCATTGGAGGGGTTTTCCCGGGAAGACGTGGATGCCTATGCTGTGGAAAGTCAGCGCCGCGCTGCGCATGCCTGGGACAACGGCTATTTTGATCGCTCGGTGATTCCGATCAAGGATCAGTTGGGAATGACGGTGTTGGACAAAGATGAACATCTGCGCCCCGGCACTACGGCGGAAGACCTGGCCGGCCTGAAAGCGGCATTTGAGATTCCGGGGCAGCAGGCGGGTTTTGATGCCATCGCGATGCAACGCTATCCGCAGGTTGAATTCATAAACCATGTCCATACCGGTGGTAACAGCAGCGGTATTGTCGATGGTGCTGCCGCGGTTCTGATCGGGAACAAGTCCATCGGGGATGAGCTCGGTCTGCAACCTCGCGCGCGCATTCGTGGTTTCGCCTCAATCGGCAGTGAACCGACGATTATGTTGACCGGGCCGACCCCGAGCGCAAAAAAGTTACTCAAAAGGCAGCGGATGACTACCGGCGACATCGATTTGTTCGAATTGAACGAGGCTTTCGCCGCGGTGGTCATGAAATTCATGAAAGATATGGATATCCCGCACGAGCAAATTAACGTAAACGGCGGCGCCATAGCCCTTGGACATCCCCTGGGCGCGACCGGTGCGATGATTCTGGGTACGGTACTCGACGAACTTGAACGGCGTGACCTCAATACCGCGCTGGTCAATCTGTGCGTAGGTGCCGGCATGGGCACAGCGACCATAATTGAACGCGTTTAAGCCCCAACAAAGACAGGATGAGCAACATGAAAACAATCGATTTTCAGACTGAAGATGGCGTGGCACTGTTAACGATCGACGTCAAGGATCGGTCAATGAACGTGCTGACACCGGAGTTTATCGCTGAC
>JABDLQ010000380.1 GCA_013002925.1 Gammaproteobacteria bacterium
GCTCTTCCCCTTGCGCGTAAAAATCTGTACGCCAGCTCGTCTTCCAGCAAGCGCAGCTGTTTGCTGACACCCGGCTGCGATGTGAACAATCGGTCAGCTGCCGCCGTGATATTCAGGCCGTTTTCAACAATCGCAAGCAGATAGCGTAATTGTTGTAATTTCATCGTATGCCTCGCCGTTCAGACATGCACCGTATCATTTAAATCAGATCGGTGATTGGCGTAATTTGTTACAGCGGAAATCAAAAAGTCATCGTCACCCTTGGTGTGGCAGCCATGATAGTTCAGTTTTGTTATAACTCAAGGAACTATCACCAGAAGAATTGATTATTTTTCATGCGACCCTGCATCGGCTAATGTTTGTCGAAACGCTGATACATGAGTCCTATGGATTATTTTCCACTTTTTGCAGATTTGCATAACCGCGACGTATTGGTCGTCGGTGGCGGGGCTGTTGCTGAGCGCAAGGTGCGCTTGCTGCTGAAGGCCCACGCGCATGTCACAATTATTGCTCCACGGTTATCTACTACAATGAAAAGTTGGGCAGAAGGTGGGCAAGTTGAATGGCTGCGCCGCAAGTTTGACGACGACGACATGACGCCTTATGTGCTGGTCTATGCGGCGACCGATGACGGTAGCGTCAATCAACGCGTGTACACCGTGGCAACGGCAGCCGGCAAGCTGGTAAACACTGTCGATCAAAAAGATCTGTGCACATTTATCAGTCCTGCAATCGTCGACCGGTCGCCGGTCATTGTCGCAATTAGCACAGGGGGAGCATCGCCGGTGCTCGCGCGCAGGTTACGCAGCATGCTTGAAATTCAATTACCGCAACGACTGGGCCGCGTTGCCGATTTTGCAAATGCCATGCGCGATACGGTCAAGTCAGTGTTGCACAAGCTGACGCCGCGTCGACTCTTTTGGGAGGAAATGCTCGACGGCAAGATTTACGAGCTGTTGCTCGGTGGCTACGAACACGAGGCACGACAACGCTTCATGTCCATGCTGGGCCGGCATCAGCGCGCCACGGTGGGGAGCTCCACCGCTACGGGTCTGGTGGCGCTGGTTGGTGCCGGCCCCGGCGACCCGGGTCTGTTAACGGTCAGGGCGCTGCAGGTTATGCAAAGCGCTGATGTTGTGTTGCACGACAAACTGGTGGGCGCAGGGGTTCTGGAGTTGTGCCGACGGGATGCTGAGTTGGTCGATGTCGGCAAACGCAGCGGCAATCACCGCTTGCAGCAACAGGAAATCAACCAGATGCTGGTGGACCTGGCGCGGCAGGGCAAACGGGTGGTTCGGTTAAAAGGTGGAGATCCGTTTATTTTTGGTCGTGGCGGTGAGGAATTACTGGCGCTCGCTGACTCCGGCATTCAGGCCGAGGTCGTACCCGGTATCAGTGCGGCGGTCGCGTGTGCAGCAGCAGCCCGGTTGCCGTTGACCCACCGGCAGCTGGCGCGATCGGTTACTTTTGTTACGGCCCACTGTCAGACGACAGTAAACTGCGTAGACTGGTCCGCGCTGGTGGGGAATGACCGCACCCTGGCCATCTATATGGGCATCGGCCAGGTTAGAACCATTCAAGATAATCTGATCCGGCACGGGCAGGGTGGTTCAACACCCTGGGCTATAATTCAAAACGGTACTACCAGCGATCAGCGCATAATTTTTGGCCGTCTGGACGCGCTCGCCGATATGGTCCGGACTGAGCGAGTACAAGCGCCGGCAATGTTGATTTTGGGTCATGCAGCGGAAATTCCGCAGGAAATCCACGCACGACATCAGTATCATTTTAAAGTCCATGCAGCGCTGGATGCTGCTCGCGCCACAGCGTAATGTGCAGCGGGATCCGCGATCGTCAATTCCTTTATCGGGGGCATCATGAAATACAACAGCATTGTTGAAACTATTGGCAACACGCCCATTGTACGCATCAACCGTATGGCGCCTGAAGGCGTCACCATGTACGTCAAAGTGGAATCGTTTAACCCGGCAGCATCGGTCAAGGACCGGCTCGCGTGGGCAATCATCAAAGATGCTGAAGATCGCGGTGACTTGCAGCCTGGACAAACGGTTATCGAAGCGACCTCTGGCAACACAGGGATTGCTCTGGCCATGGTGTGCGCGGCGCGCGGCTATAAATTTGTTGCGACCATGGCAGAGTCATTTTCAGTTGAGCGACGCCGCATCATGCGCGCGCTTGGTGCCAAGGTGATTCTTACGCCGGCAGCGGAACGTGGTTCAGGGATGGTACGCCGGGCAGAGGAACTAGCCGCTGAACACGGCTGGTTTTTGGCCAGGCAATTTGAAAACCCGGCTAATCCCGAGTATCACGCCAGCACAACCGGTCCGGAAATTCTCGCAGATTTTGCTGCTGAACGGCTGGATTATTTTGTCAGTGGTTGGGGCACCGGAGGCACCATGTCCGGGGCGGGACGCACACTGAAAGCTGCACGGCCCGGGCTGAAAATTATCGCCACCGAGCCCGAGGGCGCCGCCATGTTGTCCGGCAATGAGTGGCAGCCACACAAGATTCAGGGGTGGACTCCGGATTTCATCCCGGGTGTCCTGGATCGCAATGTGATCGATGAAATAGTAACAGTAACCGATGATGAATCGCGTGATACCTCATTGGAGCTGGCTTCGAGGGAAGGCATGCTGGTAGGCATTTCGGCTGGCGGAACGTTCGCAGCTGCTTTGAAGGTCGCACAAAACGCTCCGCAAGGTAGCGTCATTCTGGCAATGCTGCCCGACACTGGTGAGCGCTACATGACGACCTTCCTGTTTGACGATGTCCACGAGGGTTCGGATGACCAGTGGCTTGCAGGACTATGATGGCAAAGAGTTGATGACTGCGTCGTGACTCACGGGTCCGCAGCAACTGCATCCTGTAACTGCCGACCGACAAGCTCGTAGCGCCAGTCCTGCTGTAGTGTGCTCGGCTCACCACGGACAAATGCCGTGATATCTTTGCGTGTACCGAGCAGTGCCGGACTGATGCCGTGCTCCAGCGCCGCCTGTCGCAGCAGTTGCATACAGGTTTTGACCAGGCGGTTCTCATCGCCGTTTGCGCGTTGTGGTACCTCTTCAACCGGATCGGCTGCTGCAGTAGTAATTTGCTGGCAGATTTCTCCACTTTTACTTTTCAGATACCGTTGGGTGTTGCCAAGAAGTTCATGTAATTCTGCTTCGGTCTGCGGTTCGGCAAGCGCAATTTTTACCAGCGTGTCGTCGTCCATAATCCACTTGCGAGGTTTATCTCTCGCATCAGCCTGAATTTCGCGCCATGCAGCGAGCCGTTTCATCGTGCGTCGTTGTAAGGTGTTCAGTGGTCGCGTGCCTTTCACATGACGCCAGGAGCCTGCAGGATCCGGTGCGTACAGCGATTCGTCGTCCAGCCGTGAGCATTCTTCGGTGTGCCACTCGAGTCGTTGTTGGTCAGCCAGCAGGTCAGTCAGGGGTGCGTACAGTTGCTGCAAATATCGCACATCGTCTTGTGCATACTGCAGCTGAGCTGCACTTAGGGGCCGCTTTGACCAGTCGGTGCGGGTCTCGCCTTTGCCCAGTTCAATGTTCAGCAATTGGGCGACTAATCCCGAGTAACTGATCTGATCACCCACGCCAGCCAGGCCCGCTGCAATCTGGGTGTCGAACACAGGTGCTAATAAATGGCCGGTCTCAAGGTAGATGGCTTCGATATCCTGGCGCGCTGAATGGATCACGATGGTGGTTTTTTGCAAAGCCTCGATGAGCGGCATCAGATCCGTCATATTCAGAGGGTCCACGCAATAAATCTCATCAGCCACTGCAATCTGGATGAGACAGAGTTTGGGGCGATAGGTTTTTTGGCGAATAAATTCGGTGTCCAGGGCGATGTGGTGTGCTGCAGTGATGGCCGTGCATACAGGCCCGAGCTCTTCAGCAGATTGAATGAGTGCTTTTGACATGAAACCGTAGCGTTGAAAAAGGGTTAACATCGTACCACTATTAGCAACTTATCCGTATGCGCCGGAGGGTTGTGAGCCACTTACTTCATCGGGGCTCACAGGTATACTGTCGAGTAGCTTCAGGAGTTGGCGGGTTTGCACGTACATATACTGGGAATTTGCGGTACATTCATGGGTGGTATTGCGTGTCTGGCGCGCGAGGCCGGTCATGTCGTGAGTGGTTCGGATGCCAATGTGTACCCGCCGATGAGTACCCAGTTGCAGGCGCTGGGTATCGAACTTTTGGATCTCACTGATCTGACGCAGTTCGAACGCAACATTGACATTGTGATCGTCGGCAACGCAATGACCCGGGGCATGCCGGCAATTGAGCACCTGCTCAACAGTAAGTTGCCTTACACATCAGGACCCCAATGGCTGGCCGAAAATATTTTGCAGTCTCGGCATGTACTCGCCGTAGCTGGTACGCACGGCAAAACCACGACCGCTTCAATGCTCGCATGGATCCTTGAAAGTGCTGGATTATCGCCAGGCTTTCTGATCGGTGGGGTGCCGGCGGATTTTGAGGTTTCTGCACGATCGGGTGACGGTCGATATTTTGTGGTTGAGGCCGATGAATACGATACAGCGTTTTTCGATAAACGCTCCAAGTTTGTGCACTATCATCCGGACACGCTGATACTGAATAATCTCGAATTCGATCATGCGGATATTTTCGATAATCTTGACCAGATCGAACGGCAGTTTCACCACCTGGTGCGCACCGTACCCGGGAATGGTTGCATTTTTGTCAATGCCACAGACAACAATCTTGAGCGCGTGATGGCAATGGGTTGCTGGAGCCAGACACAGTCCTTTGCGCTGGACCAAAGGGCCAGCGACTGGACGATAGTCAACGGTAATATTCATACGCCATCACAGGCCCGGCTTGCCTGGTCGCCGCCCATGCCCGGGGACCATAACGCCAGCAATTCATTGGCGGCAATCGCGGCCGCAAGCCATGTCGGTGTGGACTGTGAAAAAGCACTGGACAGCATGGCCCGGTTTGGCGGTGTTGCACGGCGACTGCAACTGTATGCTGAAGTGGGCGGGGTGCGCATTTATGATGATTTCGCACATCATCCAACGGCGATTTCTGCCACGCTTGATGGTGTCCGACAGCAGGTGGGTGATGCACGTGTCATTGCGGTAATCGAACCGCGCTCGAATACGATGAAGCGCGATATTCATACAGCTTTGCTCGCGGAGTCCCTGCGCAAGGCCGATGCGGTCTGGCTGTATGACGACAAAACACTGGCATGGGACCCCCGGGTTGTCGTTGGGGACATCACGAACGGCCACGTTGTGCAAACGATTGACAGCCTGATCGATGAGCTCGCGGCAGAGTTGGCTGCAGGCGATCAGGTGGTCATTATGAGCAACGGCGGTTTTGGTGGGGTCCATGCGCGGCTGGCAGAACGTTTAGCACAGTAGCGATGACTACTATGCTACAAGTGGCTGTTTACACGGCATAGCCTCACTCCAGGGGCATAGGTGGTGTGACTGGGCTATTATGTTAATGGTCATATTGCGGCATGGCGATTGCATAGTTTCCCGAACTTCTGCGGCGCTCATTGAACCGCTGGGTGGTAACTTTATGAGTTTTATGGAAGTACCAATATTTCCGCTATCTACGGTGCTGGCGCCGGGTGGACCTTTGCTGCTGCGAATTTTTGAACCACGCTATCTCGACATGATCGGCAAATGCCTGCGCACAGACTCGGGATTCGGTGTCAGCCTCATTCAGGAAGGCACGGAAAGCGGCACGGCCAAAGTTCATTTGCTGGGGACACTTGCTAAAATTGCAGACTGGTATCAGTATGATGATGGGGTTCTGGGAATCACCGCAATCGGATTGCAGCGGTATCGATTGCACGGTACGCAAAGAAAAACGGACGGACTGATGGTCGGTCAGGTCACGCTGCTGCCACGCGAAGTACCACAAGCCCTGCCGGAACAATACGCGTATCTTGCGGAGGTCGTTAAGCGCGTGATGGGTCAGATGGGTCCGCAGTACGATTTGATTGAACAGGATTATGAGAGTGCAACCTGGATAGGATTCCGGTTGCTGGAGGTGTTGCCATTGAGTGATGAGCAAAAACAGTTTGGGTTGGAAATAATCGACCCGATCGAGCGGCTTGAGATGGTCGCAAGGGTGGTCGATAAGATGGGAGTCGAGCGATGAGCGAGTTATCCAATACTGCATCGACTGGCGCCCTGCACGATGATTCTGTAGCGATCGCTTTTCAGAAGGCGGTCGCAACGCCAGGAAAAAATCGTAAAACTGATTTGCGCGTTAAAAAAGTTGAGCTGGTGGTGCGGTGTCAGGAGTTGGCCCGTTTTTTACGGGGCTTCAACGAATTAAACTGGGCAGGTTGGATTGAAGACAACATAGTTGAGCTTCGCCATGACAGCCGCGTAGGGATTGCACACTTGCTTGAAGGTTACAATGGCATCGGTGCCATCAGCGACCTTTACCTGTGTCCGGAAGCGGGGCACCGGCTGACAGTGCGTGATGAAGCCGCCATTAATGAACAGTTACTGCTCATGCTGGCCAAAGTCAATCAGCTGGCGCTCGAAATCAATCGCAGAGATGTGCGTGGCGGTAAGGGAAGCTAGCCTTTAGTCTTGCCGGAGACCACTGGAGGCCGCGTGCAGCGACAGCTAGGTAAATTTGGCAAACACTTTTTGAGCGGCGTCGATAGTACTGTCAATGTCACCCTCTGTGTGCGCCGCCGAAACAAACCCTGCTTCGTAAGATGATGGTGCAAAATACTGGCCGTGCGCCAGCATGGCAGCAAAAAACGCTTTAAAATGATCGGCGTTACATGCAGCGACGTCGTCGTAACAACTGATGTCGTCCAGATCAGAAAAGAACACGCCGAACATGCCGCCCAGTTGATTGGTGCTTAGCGGGACGCCGTACTTCGCAGCCGATCGCTCGAGTCCTTCGGTGAGTCTCAAGGTGGTCCGTGACAGAGCGTCGTAGAAACCCGGGACCTGAATGAGCCGCAGCGTTTCAATGCCGGCGGCCATCCCGACAGGATTTCCCGACAGAGTGCCTGCCTGGTACACCGGACCCTGTGGTGCAATGGTTGCCATGATGTCACGCCGCCCGCCAAAAGCCCCAACCGGCATGCCGCCGCCCACAATTTTGCCCAGAGTTGTGAGGTCCGGTTTCACCTGGTAGACCGCCTGGGCGCCGCCAAGCGCCACCCGAAACCCGGTCATGACTTCATCAAAAATCAGCACGGCACCATGCTGGTCGCAGACATCACGCAGAGTTTCCAGAAAGCCTCTCTGAGGCAGTATCATATTCATGTTGCCGGTTATCGGTTCCACGATAACGGCCGCAATACGCTCACCATACGTTGCAAAAATCGCTGCGAGTTCCTCAGCGTCATTGTATGTCGCAGTCAGGGTGTCGCCTGCCGCACCGGGGGGTACGCCAGCGGAACCTGGAATGCCCAGTGTCAACGCTCCGGACCCTGCTTTCACCAGCAATGCATCGGAATGACCGTGATAGCAACCAGCAAACTTAACGATCAATGGCCTCTGTGTATACCCGCGGGCCAGGCGAATTGCGCTCATGGTAGCCTCGGTGCCCGAGTTCACCATGCGTACCTGTTCTATCGATGGTACGAGCTTGCAAATCTCTTCGGCCAACACGGTTTCGAGCACTGTGGGAGCTCCGAAACTCAGGCCGCGCCGGGCTACTTCTACAACTTTTTCTATCACCTGGGGGTGGGCATGGCCGAGAATCATCGGGCCCCATGAACCAACGTAGTCAGTAAACACCCGACCGTCTTCGGAGGTTACTTTTGCCCCTTGTGCCGAAGCAAAAAAAACGGGATCACCACCGACACTGCCAAATGCCCGGACCGGCGAATTGACACCACCCGGGATTACCGCCCGTGCGCGTTGGAAATATTCAGAAGTCATGCATCAGTACCTTTAAAAATAGCTGTGTGAGTTGCAGATCGCTGCAAGACGCAGTGCAGTATCGTATGGATTCGAGCAATCATACAAACAGGATACGACGGCAATACTATCGACCCCGCTGCGCACGACTGCTGCTGCATTGTCAGCATTTATGACGCCGATCGCAACCACCGGGGGCACCCGATTCAATTTCCGCTGCGGCCAGTGTTTCTGATGACGCCCGGGGGGGTGTCGGGTAACTATGAGCGGGCGATATTGTTTAAATTCAGCGGAATATAGGTTGCCCGACCGGCGCCACGTCCCGGTTCCGGGGCCGCCAAATCAAGAACGATAAAGGCTTTGGTCACGATTTGCATTCGCCCCACGCGGCGTACTGCAATGCGGGCCAAAACCGCATGATATGCTTGACACACAGTATCAGCAGGATGGTGGCATGAAAAAGTGGATGTGTATTGTCTGCGGCTATATTTACGATGAAGAAAAAGGCGACCCCGATGCTGGCCTGGCGCCCGGTACACGCTGGAAAGACGTCCCCATTTCATGGCGTTGCCCCGATTGTGGCTCGGGTAAAGAAGACTTTGAAATGGAAGAAACCACATAACGCGTTGCCTGCACTCTACAACTGACGCACCACCAGGCCACGCTCGCGCAGCATATGGATTATGCCGTCTTTGCCAACCAGGTGCAGCGCTCCGACGATCACCAGGTAGTCGTCCTTTTGCCCGGTCAGTGCAATAATTTTCGGCAACCATTTCATATTGCGTTCGAGCAGCAAGGTCCGACGCAAATGCGGATTGTTGTTCAGATCATCGGAAAATAATGCTTCCAGTTGTTCTGCATCGCCGGTCTTCCAGGCGGTGAGCATTTTTTCCCCTTCGTCCAGCAACTTCTCCCTGTCATTAAGCGATTCGAGGAAAAAACCGATTTGCGATTCCCGGGGTAATTGATCGAGTATTTGGAACTGATTGGCAATAGTCTCAAGGCCACTGGTCGGCTTGTTGTCCTGTCTCGCACGGGTCATGAAATGGAATTCAATGCCCTTGTCGACTTTGAAGCCAAGACGCTGCAGCTGGATTTGCGAAATTGTCATGGCTGCGTACCAGGGTTCTACATATTTATACAAGTCGAGATTGATGTTGTTTTTTGCGGCCAGTTCGCTGGCACGATCAAATGCCTCTTTGCCAATCACCGAAGCCAATGTTGCACCCTCTGCGAGCATGGCAATCTCGCGCGACATCGCCAACGTCGCAATGGGATCGATGGTCGTGAGGTCCACTTCCATGACAAGCTCTTCAGCGTCGTCATAAGCCGAATAAAACACTTCCGGCAATGGGTAATCACGCTCGCGTAATACGTGCACCGAACCCATAAGATAAGTTCGGTTGGTTGCAGATTCCACTACCCAAAGTGAATGCCGGGATTGTGAGCTGTCGCCGCTGTCAGCGATGCACACACCAGGCAACCAACATAGGATGCCAAGCAACATCAGCAAGGCGACACTCAATCTGGCCCGTCGCAATGGTTTGCCAGGTCCACATGATGGATTGTCCGTAGCTTTATTCATTAAGCCACACGACATCGCTGCGTAGCGTGCCGTCCTGATACAGCTCCAGCCAGCGAAAGCCTGGCGGTTTGTCATCTATCGCAAATCCGGAGCTTTCCGGTGTAAATTGTGCGCAGGTCGATG
>JABDLQ010000383.1 GCA_013002925.1 Gammaproteobacteria bacterium
GATACAATTTGTCGCCGGCAAATCCGACCACTTCAGCTTCAACCCGACTACGGTCCGGCGCCACAATCTGGCACCGCCCACCGATCGGGGCGCGGCAGCCAACGGCTTCGAGTGTCAGACCGACGACACGCCGCAGTACACCCTCGACGACCAGGCCGGGGGCCGCGTTGATTTTTTTTTCGTACGCAGCAATTTGCGCAGCCCACCGTGGACCACGGTTAAGCGGCAGGTGATCCGGATCAGTCATGCAGGCTTTTGCCCTGTACAGGCAGTGTCATCGGGCGCACGTTCGTCACCGACAATGGTTGCAATCAGTGCAGCCAGTCGTGCCTCGACACTGGCGTCGATACGCGAATATTCGGACACCACGCGGCAGCCACCGCGTGTCAACAATGGATCTTCGATAAGTTGCCACGCGCGTTCGCCTTCCACGGGTTGCAAATACTTGCGCACAAGCGCCGCATCTTCGGGGTGCAGCTTGACCTGTACATCGCCCACATTGACTGGCAGCACGGCCAGCGCTTCACGGACAGCGCCGATGACATGTGATGGATCGGTTTTCAGTTCGCGGCGAATGATGTTGCGCGCAACAATCATCGCCAGTTGTACAACTTGTTTCTCGACACATTCATCCAGTGTCTTAAACGGCCGGGCCAGTTGCTCAACCAGAGCGGCAAACCGTTGAGCTTGTTCCCTGTTTTTTGCAACACCGGCTTCCTGACCGGCTTTCAGGCCCGCGGCATAAGCTTCGTCAAAGGCTTGCTTTTGCAAGGCTTCGAGCTCGGTAATGGAGACTCCCGGTGACATGGCACCCTGGCTGGTGTCCGGCGCGAACTCCGGCGTTTCCCAACGGTCAAATTCAACCGCAGCAGAACGTCTCAACACGCTTTGCCCTGACCGCTCCCGGGATACCTCCTGGTCAGACATAGTCATCACCGGCGCCTGTCGAAATTACGATGTCGCCGGCATCGGCCATACGCTTGGCAACGACCAGAATTTCACGCTGTGCCGCTTCCACATCGCTCAGGCGTACAGGACCCTTCGCTTCAAGATCTTCCTGCAGCATCTGCGCCGCGCGTTTTGACATGTTGCGGTAAATCTTGTCCTGCATTGCGGGGTCGGCACCTTTGACCGCCATCGCCAGTGTATCGCCGGAAATTTCGCGCAGGAGTGACTGTATCCCACGATCGCTGACGGCCAGCAAATTATCAAAGATGAACATGAGTTCCTGAATGCGTGCGACCAGTGTTTCGTCTTTCTGATTAATGTGCTCAACGACAGCTTCTTCCTGGCTGGTGCCAAGTGCATTCAGGATGCCGGCGGCAACTTTCTCGCCGCCAATTTTTTCCGACTTGGCGGCCGCGCTGCCGGCCGACTGCTTGTCGACCATGGCTTCCAGTTCTTTGAGCGCTGATTGCTGTACGTCATCGAGCTTGGCAATGCGAAACACCACGTCACCGCAAATGCCCTCCGGCAGCAAGCTGAGAACTTCCGCCGCGCGTTCAGCATCGAGATAGGCAAGCACGATGGCAATGATCTGTGGATGTTCGTTGCGGACCATTTCCACAATCGCCTTTGTTTCCATCCAGGCCAGGGCCTCGAGGCTTTTGCTGTCGGCGCCTGCAAAAATCCGGTCAAGCAGAGTATTGGCCTTGGCTTCGCCAAAGGCGTTGGTCAGCACATTGCGAATATACGCCTCGCCACCGGCGCTAATGCCGGCATGGTCTTCAAGCGTGGTGTCGAGCGTGGCAAATACGTCTTCGAGTTGATCTTTGCGAATCTGGGCCAGGCCACTCATGGCAACACCCAGTTTTTCGGCTTCTGTCGGGGCCATATGTTTGAGCACGGCGGCGGCATCCTTTTCGCCCAGCGACAGGAGTAAAATGGCGGCGCGCTGGGTGCCGTTAATCTGTTCTTGCGTATCAGCCATCTTCAGCCACCCATGACTTGACTACCTGTGCAACGCTCTCGGGGTTTTCAGCGGCCAGTTTTCTGGCGTTGTCGATGCGTTGTTCCACCGGAACGCTTGTTGGGGCGTCCAGGGCCGCAACCGCCTCTGAATCTTCCACGGCGAGCATCCTGTTGCCAGGCGCTGCGGGATTACCCGGACCGGCAAGCTGCGGCACGGCGGCGGCCTGCAACAGGCCACGAGACATTGGGCGCAAGAGGCCAAAGATTACAATCAGCACCAGCAGCGCGCCCATGCCCTGCTTGAGCATGTCCCGAAACGCGGGGGTCTCCCAGAATTTTGGTTCGTCCGGGGCGGCACCCAGCGCAATAGTTTCAAACGAGGAATTGACCACCTGAATACTGTCACCGCGTTCGGCATTGAAACCGACCGCTTCGCGCACGAGTGCGTTGATCTGATCAAGCTCAGTCTGGGTCCTTGGCGTGCTTACCTGTGTGCCATCAGCATCCATCGTTTGGCGGTCATCAACGATAACCGCCACGGACAAGCGCCGGATGCCACCTGAAGCCTGCCGGGTATGACTGACCGTTCGGTCTACTTCGTAATTACGCACAGCGCTGCGTGAAGTATCCACCGGTTTGAGCGTGCCGTCCGGATCGGTATTCTCATTGCCGCTGACCGGTGGCTGGTTGCTTACGGCACCCGGAATGCCCTTAGCGGCATTCGCGTCGCCGCGCCGCTCAGAGGAGGTGGTGTTTTCACTACGCAGTACACTGTTTTGGGGGTCGTAGGTTTCCTGTGTCTGTTCGCTGATCGTAAAATCCAGGTCGGCGACCACTTCGGCACGCACTTTGCCGATGCCGACGATAGGTGCCAAAAGTGCCTCGATGCGTTGTACGTAAGATTCCTCCACGCGCCGGGTGTGATCGAATTGATTGTCCGACATCGTAAAATCTTTCGAATTTTCCGGAGAATTAAGCATGCGTCCGGTCTGATCCACGACCGTCACCTGTTCGGCGTCGAGGCCAATGATGCTGCTCGCCAAAAAGTAGACGATCGACGAGACCTGCTCTTTTTCCAGGCGCTGGCCGGCGCGAACATCCACCAGCACAGAGGCGGTCGTTTTGCCGCGATCGCGGACGAAAACCGAGTCCTTCGCCAGCGCCAGATGTACTCGAGCGCTTCTGACCGGTTTGAGTTGCGCGATCGTGCGGCCAAGCTCGGTTTCGAGGCCATGGTTGTAGCGCTTGGTTTCGATAAACTGACTGACGCCCATGCCCGGGTCGTCCTTGAGCATGTCCAGGCCCAGACCTGAGGTTGACGGCAAGCCTTCACCGGCAAGTTTCATCCGGGCGTCGTAGACAAACTTTGCCGGTACGGTGACCCCGCCGTTGGCATGCAGTTTGTAGGGTATGCCGGCGCTTTGTAGTGACTGCACGATTTCCGCGGTCTGCTCGTCACTCAGATTAGAGTACAACAGGTTGTGATTTGGGGCGCGGGTCCAGAGAATAATCAACACCCCCAATGCGACGCTGGCGGCAATTCCAACAAGCGTCAAGAGCTGACGTACGGCGGGATTAACCAGTAGCCCCTGCAGGGGATTTGGCGGGTTTTGCAGAGTTACGCTATCCATCGTTGTGGGGGTTGTCCTGTGGTGCTGCGGTAAGTAGTGTAAAAAGTGTCAATAATCTGTCGCTGTCAGAAATATCACACGGGCATGTTCATTATTTCCTGGTAGGCATTTACCAGCTTGTTACGCACTTCGGTCATTGCACGAAAGGATAAATCGGCTTTTTGTAGCTGCAGCATGACTTCAGTGAGATGCGCATCAGGGTCGCCTTTTTCGAAAGATTCGGCCATGGCGACGGCAGTCTGTTGAGTCTCGTTGACGCTATTTATAGAGTCTTTTAGCAGTGATTTGAATTCACCTGCAGCGGTTTCCTGAACACCACTACCTGCCGGCAGTGATTGCTCCAGACGGCTGGCTGTCGCCCGCATCTGTGCCAGTAGCGCATTGATTTCCATGTTACTCATGAGCGTCGATCTCCAGTGTCAGTAGTCCGGCGTTTTGCACACCTGCCAATACTTAAGCAAAATTCGGGCCAACCCTGTCGGGAATCGCGATCCCGGCATCTCTCAACCGTGCAATTTTATATCGCAAGGTGCGTGGACTGATGCCCAGGCGCTCCGCTGCGGCCTTACGGTTACCGTTGCCGGCGGTCAGCGCGTCGATAATCAGGCGCTCTTCTTTGTTGCGCAAATCGCAGCGCAATTCACCGGTGTCTTCTGGCGAGGTCGTGTGTGCAGCTTTTTCAAAACACAGATCTGCTGCATCGAGTGTTTCCCCGGATAACATAATCAGGCTGCGTTGCACGAGATTATCGAGCTCCCGAACATTGCCTGGCCAGTTGTGTGCGGTCAGGCGCTGTGCAGCAGCTGCGGTCAGCGAGACCGGTGTCCCGTTAACCGGGTTGCGTGCGAGCAGATGTTCGACCAACGGCACGATATCGCCGCGTCGTGCGCGCAATGGTGGCAGCGGCAATGGGAACACATTGAGCCGGTAGTACAGGTCTTCGCGAAACTGCCCCTCATCAACGTGGCTTTTCAGATCGCGATTCGTCGTGGCCAGAACGCGCACATCCAGCGCTATCGTGCGCTGTCCGCCCAGGCGCTCGAGTTCGCGTTCCTGCAGCACGCGTAACAGTTTTGCCTGCAGAGCAAGATCCATTTCCGAGACTTCGTCGAGCAGCAAGGTGCCGCCCTGAGCCTGCTCGAATTTACCCGGCCGGCTCGCAATCGCGCCGGTAAACGCCCCTTTTTCGTGTCCAAAAAGTACCGCCTCCAGCATGTTTTCCGGAATCGCCGCGCAGTTAAGCGCAACAAAGGGTCCGTCAGCGCGCGCTGAGTGGCGGTGAATAAATCGTGCAAACACTTCCTTTCCGGTACCGCTTTCAACACTTAGCATGACAGTCGCTTCGCTGCCGGCCACGCGGCGTGCCAGTTCCAGAATTTTGACCGTCTGTGCATCACTGGCGACAAGGCCGTCGCCCGGCAAATCTGCAGGCAAAAACCGTTTGACTGTTTCAACCAGGGTCGAGGCGCCAAACGGTTTGACCAGATAATGATTGGCGCCAAGTCGCATCGCCTCCACTGCTTTTTGGATCGTGCCGTAAGCGGTCATCAGCACCACCGGGACTTCCGGATGCTGTGCTTTTATACGCTGCAATAATTCGATGCCATCCATCGGTTCCATCTGCACATCGGTGACTACCATCGCCACTTCCTGGTTGTCCATCGTGTCCAGTGCGGCGCCAGCTCCGGCAACAGCGCAAACTTTGAATCCGTCAAGGTCGAGCGTATCGCTCAGCGCTTCACGCAACTCGTCATCGTCTTCAACAATCAGAATGGTTTTGTCGTTCATGCTGTGTCCTTCGCTGGTGCTGTAGTGTGTTTCCTGCTTATCCCTGGCTTACTCAAAACTGCCGTGCAGCTTTGCTGTGCAGTTGCCGATACAAATTTCGCCAACCGGTGCGTCGATACTTCCTCCGGCGTGATTGCGCGTCGACTGACCTTTGCGCCGGTAAAATCGATGCTTCGACCATGCTCCTGACCGGAGCCACTGGGTAGTGCTTTGTCGCGCGCCCCATTGGCAAGCCGCAGCGTAAAACTGGTGCCAGTTCCCGGCGTGGATTTCACCGTGACATCGCCGCCATGCGCGCGCGCGGTGGAGCGCACCACGGCAAGTCCCAGACCCGTGCCGCCCGGGCGTGTGGTAAAAAACGGTTCGAATATTCGTGCACGGGTTTTTGCCGGCATTCCGGGGCCGTTGTCGATCACTGTCAGTT
>JABDLQ010000414.1 GCA_013002925.1 Gammaproteobacteria bacterium
GCTCTGTGCTGTCAGTGGAGAACGCCAGGAACCGGCGGGGGTGTTGGTTGATGAGGGTTTCGTCGTCATGGCGGTTTTATACGGATGTTGCTTGCCCCGACCAGCTCCCCGGACGGATTGTAGCGCATTTCCGCAACGTCGATTTCCAGATGCTGGCGGCACAAAATACGGTGGGAACTGCGTGTTCCATAGGTCTGTCCCACAATAAACACGGGTGACAAAAACGATTCCAGTTCGGCACCGACCCCGGTGTCGGGGAGGTCGGCCGCGGAGGCTGATTCACGATCACTTAACACATCCCAAAATCCATCGGGCACACGGTGACGCAGTGCCCGGGTCAGGCGTTCATTGGTGCGTTCAATTTTAGGCCATTTGGCACCAAACGCTCCATTCGAAAAACTGTAGATCCCGGGGGTGACGATCATTGAGTCCTGGCCACGATTTGAAGTAAAACGCAGTTCACGCTGCTCACCAAACAAATCCCCGAAAAGCAAATTAAAACCGGCAAATTCATTCTTGCTGTGATCGACATGAGCCTGCACTTCATCCAGGGTACCGACGTGTGCCAGCACTGCACTCACCAGTGAGCCGCGTGAGCCTGGCCAGCTCGTTTGGTCTGTACCATCGCGAAAGTTTGTGATCGCCGCAAAGCGGCCCTGCTTGTTTACGCCAAGCCAGGTGCCACCCGCCTGCAGGTCGCGACCCGCGGCGATCCGGGGTTCATGCCACCAATGCATTGGCGCAGTCGGGCGCGCGTGGAATTCATCGCGATTGGCAACCAGCGCAAACGGGTATTCAGCCGACGCCTGCCAGGCAAAACCGATTAGACACATAAACTGTACGTTGGCTTCATAAGAGGTACCGGTGGGCGTCAGGCCACGACCGATAACGCGAGGTCTGAAAAACTATCACAGCCTGCGTAAAATCGGGGCATGCATGCCCTGTATACACTGTGCGTTCAGGGGATTCAAAGTCGCCAGTTTAACCGGATATCCGGCAATTTCCCAAGAGTTCAATCAGTTGACAGGTCCGGAATCGCCGGCCGCCTGCTGCAGGGGGGAGACACCTGTCTGGTTCATGTGTGGCGTGTTCCTGATATCGCACCGCTTATCCGCGTCGCCGCGCGATGATTTGTGCCAGGGGCTCATCGTAAAGCTGATCAAACCAGCGTTCGATCAGGCGATAAGCAATAGACATCGGCGGGGGCAGCAGCGCCGGTCCGTTGAGGGTCCGCGTGACAATCTGATCGAGAGTAAACCAGCGCACATCTTCGAGTTCCTCATCGGTCGGATGCTGTGCAGTGCCGCTCACTTGTGCGGTGAAGCCAAGCATCAGCGAAGACGGGAATGGCCAGGGTTGTGAAGAAACGTATTCGACCGCAGAAACCAGATGCCCCGTTTCTTCCGCGACTTCCCGGCGCACAGCGGCTTCAAGGCTTTCACCGGGTTCCACAAATCCGGCAATGGTTGAATAGCGGCCTTCAGGCCATGACGCCTGGCGGCCGAGCAGCACGCGTTCATTGTCCGTGGCAAGCACAATAATGGCCGGGTCGCTGCGCGGAAACGAGCGTTCGCCGCATTCCGGGTTGGAACAATGCAGCACATGCCCGGCAGCGGCGGTTGTCGTCGCGGTGCCGCACAGACCGCAAAACCGGTGGCGACGTATCCACAGCACCATGGCCAATGCAAAGGCCGCAAGCGCTGCCTCGCTGGCACAAAGATGGGTTCCTATGCTGCGCAGACCCTGAAAATCCCAGCCCTGGTAAGCGGTGGGAACGGCCCGTGCGGCGCCCAGATCGATGGCAAAAACTGCCGCCTGATTGTGCATCCCCAGGAATACAGGCGAACCTAAATCTGCGGGCTGGAGTTCATCGGCACGGGCAAACTGTAGCGACCTGGAGGTCACCGCGCAGCGATGTCGCCAAATCACGATAAAGCGCGTGTCGCTCTTTTTGAGAGTCCGCTCCAGCCATTTTGGGTTGCTGCGCTGGTGCGCATGACGATCAAACTCATAATCGACAAATACATTGGCGTTCGAGTAGTCGTCAAACCTGTCGGTCATGTTCGATTACGCCTGAAGTTTTGTTGGCGCGACCACAATACCGTCGGCGTCACAGTACACGTGATCTCCGGGCCGGAAACACACCCCACAAAAAGTGACGGGCTGGTCACAGATACCGGCACCCCTTTTGACACTTTTGGCCGGATGGGTACCCAGTGCCTTAACCCCAATGGGCATTTGCTCAATATCGGCACTGTCGCGGATGCAACCATAAATAATGACGCCGGCCCAGTCATTGGTGATAGCAAGCTGCGCAAGCATATCGCCCATCAGCGCGCAGCGCATGGAGCCACCGCCATCGACTACCAGCACACGTTTGTCACCGGGTTCGCTCAATTGCTGTTTTACCAGCACATTGTCTTCGTGCACCTTAACGGTGGCAATGGCGCCATGAAATGTCTGGTGTGCGCCAAATGACAAAAACCCGGGGGTAACGATACTGAGATCGTCGGCGTACAGGTCATAGAGATCGGCGGTTTTAAATGTCACGGCCAGGTCCTAAACGTCGGAGGTGCAAAAGCCGCAGCGTGTAGCCTCCAACGGAATAGCGTTCAGGCATCGCGGGCAGTCTTTGGTGGTCGGAGCGGCTGCTTCTTCGGATTTTTTCGAGCTGTTGATTGCTTTGACCACCAGAAAAATTGCGAATGCAATAATCAGGAAATCAATAATGGTTTGCAAAAAATTTCCGTACTTGAGGACAGCGGCTCCTGCTTCTTCTGCCAGGGCCAGCGTTGCGTAATCGCCGCCGGACATGTCAACAAACCGGGACGTAAAGTCCACCCCTCCCACGAGTTTGGAAACCAGGGGCATCAACACATCGCCGACAAATGACGCCACGATTTTTCCAAAGGCGGTACCGAGTACGATACCGATTGCCATATCGAGCACATTGCCGCGCATGGCAAATTCCTTGAATTCTTTCAGCATTATCAGCCTCCTGACTGTGATGTTTTCAAGACCCGGACCGAGCCCTCTGCGTGATGATTATTCTCTGACTGATTGCGAATATCAAACTCCGGAACGATGTGCCGGGAATGTGTTGGCCAATGAGCCGTGATATCATCCCGGTCGGCCTCAAATTGCGCCGCTCTTTGTATTGTGGAAAACCCTAAGAAACTGAAATGAAAGCACTTTTAATAAAGGGGCTGGAAAAAACCTACGCAAACGGCGTGCGTGCACTGAATGGCATTGATCTGGCTGTTGATCAGGGCGATTTTTTTGCTGTGCTCGGGCCCAATGGTGCTGGAAAGACGACCGCGATTGGTATCGTGACGTCTTTGGTGACACCCGGAGCCGGGCAGGTGACGGTATTTGGTCATGACCTGATTCAGCACAAGGAACAGACAAAAGCCTGTATCGGCCTGGTGCCTCAAGAGGTCAATTTCAATCAGTTTGAACCGGTACTGAATATCGTTATCAACCAGGCCGGTTACTATGGAATTCCGCGGGCCGATGCTAAAAAACGCGCAGAGAAATACCTGACCGAGTTGCAATTGTGGGATCGGCGTCACGAGATTTCAAGGAACCTGTCGGGCGGCATGAAGCGACGTCTGATGATCGCAAGGGCACTCATGCACGAACCCCGACTGCTGATTCTTGATGAGCCGACAGCCGGCGTGGACATCGAGATTCGCCGGTCCATGTGGCGATTTTTGCGGCGTCTGAACAAACAGGGCACCACGATTATTCTGACCACCCATTATCTGGAAGAAGCGGAAAACCTGTGCCGCAATGTGGCCATCATAGATAAGGGGCAGATTATCGTTAATGATCGGATGTCCAACGTTCTGCGCAAACTACACGTGCAGACATTTGTACTCACCGCCGTCGATTCGGTGAATTCGGAACTGTCACTGGGTGGATTTGTTACACGTATTGCGGATGAACATACGATCGAGGTTGATATGGTCGAAGGCCAGCACCTGAACGAATTATTTGCGGCGCTGGATAGGCAGGGCGTGCGGGTGGACAGTATGCGCACCAAAAGCAATCGCCTCGAGGAATTGTTCATTCGCCTGGTTGACGTTCGTGACGAAGAGGAGCAGGACGATGTCTAGTACGCTGGCGCTTAACTGGGTCGGCTACAAGACCCTGGTCTGGAAAGAAATCACACGTATATTGCGCATCTGGATACAGACGCTGGTACCACCGTGCATCACCATGACGTTGTATTTTGTCATATTCGGCAACCTGATTGGCCCGCGGATTGGCGATATGGCGGGATATACGTACATGCAGTATATCGCGCCGGGTCTTATCATGATGTCGGTGATCAGCAGTTCCTACGGTAATGTGGTGTCATCGTTTTTCGGAGCCAAGTTCGGCCATCACGTTGAAGAGATCATGGTGTCACCGCTGTCCAATATTACGGTGTTACTGGGCTTTGTCAGTGGCGGGGTGGTGCGTGGCCTGTGTGTCGGAATCATCGTAAGCTGTGTCGCGCTGTTCTTTACCGAGATCCATGTCAAGCACCCGCTTGTGACACTCTCGGTGGTTGTGCTCACATCGATCGTGTTTTCTCTGGCGGGCTTCATCAATGCCATCTATGCAAAAAACTTTGAGGGAATTTCAATTATTCCGACGTTTGTGCTGACTCCGCTGACCTATCTGGGCGGAGTCTTTTATTCGATTCACCTGCTACCGGATTTTTGGCAAACAGTTTCCCGGGCAAACCCCATTTTGTACATGGTGAATGGTTTTCGCTACGGGTTTCTCGGGGAGTCAGACATCGACTTAAAGGTGGCCTATGCCATCATTCTCGTTTTTATATTTGTGCTCGGCGGATTCTGTTTGCGACTGCTAAGCAAAGGCACCGGACTGCGGGCCTGATTATACGGGTGCCAGCGTTACACGCGGCTATTGCTGTTCCCACACATCCTCACAGATGGAGAGCCTGCTCAAGATCGTTGCACAGGTCATCGACATTCTCGAGCCCGACGGATAGTCGCAATAGGCTGTCAGGACTTAACGATGTTTTGCCTTCGACCGAGAGGCGATGTTCAATCAGGGATTCGACGCCGCCAAGGCTGGTTGCCTGTTTGATAATGCGAGTGCTGCGCGCTACCTGCAAAGCACTGTCGCGGCCATCCTTGACCAGAAACGACAATACCGCGCCGCCGCCGCACATTTGCTGAGCGACCAGATCAGCCTGCGGGTGTTGCGGCGCCCCTGCATACAGTACGTGGTCAACGGATCTGTGAGTGTGTAAGAACTGTGCCAATTGGGCAGCGTTATTGGTTTGTTGCTGCACGCGCAAGCCGAGAGTAGCCAGCGAGCGCAGCAGCAACCAGCAATCAAAGGGGGAGGGTGTGGAGCCGGCGAGCGCCTGAATTTCACGGAGTCGTTGAAACTGTTCACTGTCTTCGCGCGCAATAATGACGCCGCCGGTAATATCGCTGTGCCCGCCAATAAATTTCGTAGAACTGTGCATCGTAAAATCAGCGCCCAGCGCCAAAGGGTCCTGCAACACAATCGTGGCCATGGTGTTATCACAGCACAAAACGGCGCCGTTGCGGTGCGTCAGTTGGGCGATAGC
>JABDLQ010000427.1 GCA_013002925.1 Gammaproteobacteria bacterium
TTCGGATTTTCGTCCTCAATCACGCGGCCGCCAAACGCGATTGTCCTGCCCCGGTGATCACGAATCGGAAACATGATCCGGTTGCGGAAACGGTCATAGTAACCACTGCCGCTTTCGCGCCGTACAATGAGTCCGGCATCTTCGAGTTTCTGTGGATGGATCGACCTGGCGCCAAAGTGTTCCAGTAGAGCATCCCAGCTTTTGGGCGCAAATCCAACGGCAAACTGTTTTGCAGTTGCGCCGGTCAGCCCGCGGTTTTTCAGATAGTTAATGGCCGTTTCAGACTCGGCCAGGGATTTTTCAAAAAATCGTGTGGCGTCATCAAGCACGTCATAAAGGTCGTGGCTGGGCGGCGCTTTACCACGGCGTTCTTCACGCGGCACTTCCATGCCCAGCTGACTGGCCAGCTCCTCCACAGCTTCGACAAAGGTGAATTGCTCGTACTCCATTAAAAATCCCAGTGCGGTGCCGTGCGCGCCACAGCCAAAGCAATGGTAAAACTGTTTGGTCGGGACCACGTGGAATGAGGGAGTTTTTTCGTCATGGAACGGACAGCAGGCTTTGAATTCCCGACCGGCTTTTTTAAGTGGTACGCGATTACCGATGACTTCAACGATGTCAACACGCGCCATAAGTTCGGAAATAAAGTTTTGCGGAATCATCGGCATGGATGCTTGTGTCGGGGAAGCCGCAGGGGTCAGGGGCGCGGAGGCTGTTCAGGAACGGGTGAAAGATTGAGCGCGATTGACACTCGCTCACGATTGCCGCGATGCGGGCGCACCGAATGACGCAGCCAGCTTGGAAACATCACCAGCAGTCCGGCACGCGGCCGAATCGCGACCTGAGACTGCATCGGCTGGTCCTTGGCGTCTTTAAGTACCAGGTTGGAAATGCCCATGTAAGCCAGCGGATAGCGTGGGTCCTCCAGGATCAGTTCGCCACCTCCGGAATCGATCTCGGCACCACCGGGGTCCGGGTAATAAACAGCTGACCAGAAACATCCCGGGTGACAGTGTACCTGGTTGGCGTCTCCAGGCTGATTGACGTTGGCCCACATTTCGATGACCCAGTTAAATTGGCGTTTACCGGCTGGTTCGATATCGCTCATATGGCCGCCCGCTGTGGCCGCCGCAAACTCAGCGAGAGTCTGGGAAGCCGGCCCCCCCCACTGCGCCATGTTGGTATCGGAGTGCCAGCCACCCAGGTTGGAACGGTTGATTCCGGGAGACCGGGCGCGTTCAGCGGCGATGTTTTTCAGTAGCGCGGCATCGAGACGCTCATGATCAGCAGGCGTTGCCTGCAAGATGGGAGTGGAAAACAGGTCCAGACGTTCAGTCATTGCTGGGACTCTCACTTGGGCTGCCACAAATTACCAAACTAACGGTTGGCTTGACCGGAATCAAGGGTCCGGAATAGCGCTGCATGCAGGCAAGGCAAACAACGCAACAAAACCTGCTGAGGCTTCGCGCGCGAAAAGATCACGCGCAGGATGTTTTCAGCCCGGCGCATCGCGATAACGGAATGTTGCCCGCCCTCGGTTACCGTATTTTGCGATGCTCCTGCGCCGCTGCACCTTGTTGTGACCAGTAATGACGCAGAGCAGGCGAGTGGTGATTTGAGACTGCGCCGATGGACCACCGGGCAAACAGGTAGCAGGACAATATCAGATCTTGTGTCATCATAAACAGGGCTCTGTTGTAAATACATGGTGGTGTACCGGTCACAGATTTGACAGTAGTATAGTGCAGAGCAAACGAAGCGGGTGAGTTGGCGCCAGTGTGATTCGATATGGTGATACCTGCAGCCATGGCCGAGCGGCGTTAAACAGTGCGCCTGGAAATATAAGAACAAGCAACAATCGATGTCGCAACGACTCGCCGGATTGTTTTCGGAGCTGCGGCGACGGCGTGTCTTACGTAGTGGCGCAATTTATATCGCAATCGCCTGGGTTTTGATCCAGGTCGCCACGACCACCTTGCCTATCTTTGAAATCAGTGACGCTTACACCCGTTATTTTACCATTGCATTAATTGCAGGTTTTCCGATTGCTGTGTTTTTGTCCTGGGTGTTTGATATTGATGCCGGTTCTATTATCCATAAAACGGCGCCGCTCGATACAGCCCCAACCGGGCAGACTGTGGCAATTCCACACGGACACGACCTGGATGCTGCTGAGATACCGGCGCGCTCCATTGCCGTTATGCCATTTGCCAATGTTGGCAATGACCCGGAGAACGAATTCTTCAGTGACGGCATCTCCGAAGAATTACTGAATCTGTTAGCCAAATCGCGTGATATCAAAGTCGCCGCACGCACCTCTTGTTTTGCGTTAAAGAACAGCACCGACGATGTGCGCACGATTGGTCAGAGACTGGGTGTCCGCCACGTACTGGAAGGAGGTGTGCGGCGGGCGGCTGAACGTGTGCGCATTACTGCTCAGCTAATTGATGTGGTGACGGGTTATCACCTGTGGTCCAGTAGTTTTGACCGCGATATGGACGATATTTTTGCTCTCCAGGATGAAATTGCTGCATCCATAGTGCAGGCGCTGAAAATCACTCTGGACGAAAGTTTGGGTGAGGAAGTGCCGTTGCGTACCTCCGTACCGACCGAAGACATGGAAGCGTACCAGCTGTATTTGCGCGGTCTTTATCTGTGGCAGCGACGTGGCGAAACTGCGATTCGCGGTGCGATCACCGCGTTGTCTCGGGCAGTGGAACAAGACCCGGCGTTTGCCGAGGCAACGGCACTGCTGGCCACCGCGCAGGCTGCATTGCACGAGTACAGTGGCGAAGAGCGCGAGGACGGGTTTGCAATCGCCGAACCACTGGCCCGCAAGGCGATGCAGCTTGACCCGGCACTGGGCGCGCCCCATGCGGTACTTGGCTATATTGGTTTGCGGCGCTGGGACTGGGAAAGCGCCGTCACTCATTTGGGTGAGGCTTTGAAGCGCGAACCAAATGCTGCTCTCACGCATCAGTGGTACTCAAACCTGCTGAATGATCTTGCTTATCAGCAGGACGCATTGCGACATGCAGAAATGGCCTACGCGGCCGATCGTCTGTCTCCTCAGGCCAACAATATACTCGCACTGAACTATGCGTTGCTGGGACGTAATGCGGATGCACAGCAGCATGCGGCGGCCGCCAGGGAGTTTGGTTTGGGTGGTGCAGTGCCGGATTTCGTCGATTATTTCGTGTATTTGCGCAACCGGGACTATGCCCATGCCGTGTCCACCATGGTGGCCTCCTTAAAACGGTCCGGGCGGGAATCGACCTGGGTGGAACCAGTGGTTGATGCGATCGCAGATACTACCAAAGTCGATCAGGCCTGCCGTGTTTTGCACGCAGCACACGAAGCTGACACGATCACAACCGGAATGGCAATTATGCAGTTTATTCTGTTGCAGCAGGCACGCCCGGCATTCGATCTTGCCGAGACCCAACTCGAAGATCATTCGCTGATTCATTTGTGGTTTTTCCTGCCCGAAGCTGCACCGCTCAGGAAGCACCCGCGCTTCGGGCAATTGATTGAACGCATGGGTATCAGGGAGTATTGGCAGCGAGCAGGCTGGCCTGATGCGATCGATTTAAAGGAATTGCAGCAAAGCAATCCGGGCAACGGTTAACATAAGGGCAGCTCGCCACTCACACCGTCCCTTGCTGATGATGCGGTGGTCGCCAGGCTGCGCTCGGCAAGATGTGCGGCTATCTGAATCCGGTGGCCCGCATGGATTTTTGCTGCGCGACCTGGTCGCAATACCGACCGATTATTGGTCGTCCGTGCAACTTGCCATATACTGAATTCTGTACTCGGTTAGAGAGTAAGGGCTATGCAACGTGCAAATTCTCCGGATCACTCACCCTCAATTTTTGAACGCGCAGATCGGGTACTCCCCGGTGGTGGATTTGGCAACTTCGATCCGGGAATTTTTATCGCACGAGGTAAGGGCAGCCGGGTGTGGGATACCGAGGGCAAAGAATATGTCGATTTTTTGATTGGCTCTGGTCCCATGTTGATTGGTCACTGTCATCCGGAAGTGGTGGAGGTGGTCAATCGTCAGATGCAATCTGGCCAGACCTTTTTTGCCAACAACCCGCAAGGGCTGGAACTGGCCGAAGAAATCGTGACCAGTGTGGCATGCGCTGAGCAGGTCAGGTTTGTCAGCACGGGGGGCGAGGCCGACATGTACGCGATGCGTTTGGCACGCGCGTTTACCGGGCGCGACAAAATCATGAAGTTCGAAGGTGGTTACCATGGCATGTCGGGCGAGGCACTGATGAGCCTGTTTCCGACCGCACCGGCCGATTATCCAAATGCCATACCGGACAGTGCCGGAATCCCGGCCAGTGTGCGCGACAATATGCTGATTGCACCTTATAACGACTGCGCCTACGCACTGGACCTTATAGAAAAACACGCCCAGGATATCGCCTGTGTGATTGTGGAGCCTTTACAACGCATTGTGCCACCGGCCCCCGGTTTTCTCGAAGCGCTGCGCCAGGCTACCCATGAGCATGGCATAGTGCTGATTTTTGATGAAGTTGTCACCGGTTATCGTCTGGCCTATGGCGGTGCACAGGAACACTACAAGGTGGTACCTGACCTGTGCACACTGGGAAAAATCATCGGTGGTGGCCTGCCGCTGGCGGCCGTCGCCGGCAGACCGGACATCATGGTGCATTTTGACAAGATCAAAGCCGGAGCCGATAAATTTACTTTGCAAATTGGCACGCTGAGCGGTAATCCGCTGGCCTCTGCAGCAGGTCTGAAAACCATGGAAATCTTACGCCGGCCCGGTGTTTACGAAAAAATTCGTGCCCATGGCCACACAATAATCGCGGCGTTGCAAGAGCATCTGTCAGCAGCGGGGGTGCCGCACCAGGTAGTGGGTGACCCGGTATTGTTTGACGTGGTGTTCACGGACTCTCCGGTGGTGGACTACCGTGGCAGTATCAGTGGAGATGCGTCACTGGAGCAGCGCTTTAACCAGTTAATGCGAGAGCAGGGCGTCTTGAAACCGGCGACCAAGTTTTACGTGTCCCTGGCATTGACCGCCAACGATATGGATCAAACACTGGCCGCGATAAAATACAGTGCGGAGCATCTACTGTCCGGTTGACCGTCACAGCCCCAGTTAAACAATTCGACCGTGTTGCACGTCGATGACGCGTATACGAGTCTGAATGTTGTCGCCCGCAGGGTGCCGGGACGAGAGGATTCAAGATCTGCAAAATAATCACACGCCAACCTGGCGCACTTTGCAAAGGCGGTTGCCAAATCGTTGAACAGTCAGCTGGCCGCTATCGTAATCGTTAAATTCCAGAAGAAAGACTCATAAGTGCCGGGCGTCGTGACCACCGGCGCCGCACCAATCCTGAACGGCGATATGCCAGCCCTGGCCATCGTTCAGACCCGGCAAGATGATGCGGCGGCAACGGCTGTCGTTAAACGGTAGAATAGCGACTCTGCAGCGATCAGTTACCAGGTGCATTATGGGGAGGTCAGGTCCCGGTTCGGGTAAAACTATACTGTTAGTTGGTATTGTTGTCGTTTCCGTTTTTCTGAATATCGTGTTTTTCCATTATGGGAAACGTTTTTACCGCGAGCATGCGCTGGTGCGTCTTGATCCTCTGGGGTTGAGTTATTTTTCGTCGGAAGATGGAGTCGTGCCCGCACACCGCCAGCACACCGTCGTACTCTACGGCGACTCCCGGATCGTTGACTGGTCAGTGCCCAAGGTTGCCGGGACCGTCTTTGTAAACCGCGGCGTGCATTCACAAACCACCGCCCAGCTTTTCCATCGTTACGCCGCACATGTCGTGCCGTTGCAGCCTGATGTAGTTGTGGTGCAAGCCGGTGTGAATGACTTGAAAGCGTTGGCGGTATTTCCCGAGCTTTACTCATTCCTGGTGGCCCAGTGTATCGGGAATATAAATCGTATTGTCGACACTGCCACGCGGCACCATGCGCAGGTGATCATCACGACAATTTTTCCTGTCGGGCGGCCACCGTGGTACAAAAAACCGTTCTGGTCCCCGGCGATCGCCCGCGCGGTCCGAGAGGTGAACGAGCACATACGCTCCCTGCAGCGTACCGATGTGATGGTCCTGGATGCCTGGACCTTGCTGGCCGATGAGCACGGTCTGTTGCAGGACCGCTTTGCTCCAGATGAGTTGCATTTGAACGCCGCCGGGTATGACGAACTTAATCGCGGCATGGTGAAGCTGTTGATGCCCGGGGAAAGCAGACCGTAAGGACCTGGAGTCATGCTCCCCGACCGCAGGTCAGGCAGATCCAGGCCACGTGGCAATGAGCTCAGGCGTTATGGTAAAACGCAGAAAGCTGAGGTCATTGCGGCAAGTTCAAAGACCCGGTATTCCTGGTCAGGTTGCCGTGGCGTTATCCCGGGAGGCCTCACGATAGCGCTGGCAGATTGTCACGCCCTGCGGCACGCGATAACGTTCCGTGCCGGTGGTCCTGGCGCCCGTGCGACCGGTGCCAGCCGGTCAATCGGTTTGAATGAGACCGGGCATTGTGTGTACGGCGGGTGCCGGGCTGCGACCGCTGAATCTACTGGCCGAGTTGTCCCAGCAATGTGTACATGAGATAACCCAACAGACCCACCAGCGCTAATCCGCCAACGAACATGCCGACGCCACGGGCAATTTGTCTCACTGTTCTTCTTAGTTCTTCTTTATTTTGGTCAGACATGATCAACACGATACAGTGGACGCGCCGGTACTGTAAAGCGTCAACAGGCGTCTTCATCGGAACCAACCTGGCTGATCTGCGGCCAAGTCCCGGGTCAGGTCGGTGGCTGGTCGATGGTCAAGAGTTGTGCCGGTGGCTGGTCGGGTGTGACGGGATTCGAACGAAGGTTGCATGGGATCAAAAGCGCATATGCGGTGCGGTTTTTGCTGCCGGTGCGTAGAGATGTCATTGCCAGCCGGCACACGCTGGGATGGCTCACATCCGGCGGTGCAACAGTGATCGCGGCGGGTGATCAGGTAATTTTGCTACGGACAATCGCCCCAGCCGCGCTCATGTCCACACGCCCCTGGGCGCGGGCTTTGAGCTGGCCCATGACTTTGCCCATATCCTTGATGCTGCTCGCCCCGGTGGTGGCAATGATTTCATCGATCATGGCCGACACTTCGTCGGCGCTGAGCTGGGCCGGAAGATAAGCGCTCAGCAATTCGATCTCCGCTTCTTCTTTTTCGGCCAGCTCCGGACGCTTGGCGTCGCGGTATTGGCGGGCCGACTCTTTGCGCTGCTTTACGAGCTTTTCTATAACTGCCAGGGATCCCGCGTCATCGATATCTTTGCGACTGTCAATTTCAACTTGCCGGATGGCGGCAAATGCCATACGAATAACGCCCAGCCGGTCTTTTTCACCAGCTTTGAGGGCGGTTTTCATGTCAGCCTGGATGGTTTCTTTTAAAGACATAGGATCAGCGCTTTGTGCGGCATTGAGCTACCGCACAGACAGCAACGTCGGCGGCGTCAGTATAAGCGTTTGCGGCGGGCGACTTCAGAAGCCATTTTTTTAGCATGCCGCTTGACGGCGGCCGCTTTTTTACGCTTCCGTTCCTGCGTGGGTTTTTCATAGTATTCGCGGCGACGCAATTCCGTCAGAATACCGGCTTTCTCGCACGCGCGTTTGAAACGACGCAACGCTGAGTCAAAATATTCGTTTTCTCGAATTCTTACACTGGGCATAGTTTGTCCGCTGTCTTTGGTTTAAGGTTTCCCCTGTTGGGCACCGCTTTACTGTGACACAAGTGCAAGACGCACAGGAGCACAGGGCTGAGTCCCTCACACGGGGTCCGCATTCTAAATCGCGGATTGGAAAATTGAAAGCCAATTAGGGGTAAAAATGCGGGTTTTGGGCATCGAATCGTCCTGTGATGAGACCGGGGTGGCTGTTTACGATGGCGAACTCGGGCTGGTAGCGCAGGAATTGTACAGCCAGGTTGAACTCCATGCACGCTATGGTGGAGTCGTCCCCGAACTCGCCTCCCGCGATCACATTCGAAAAATATTACCTTTAATAGACAAAGTGTTACGTGCCTCCGGTCGTGATGCTCATCGCGCTTCGCCCGACTCGCCACCACCGGTGGACGGGGTCGCTTACACGGCGGGTCCGGGCCTGATCGGGGCCCTGCTGGTGGGCGCTACAGTGGCCCGCAGCCTGGCGTATAGCTGGGAGGTGCCCACGCTGGGTATTCATCATATGGAAGGCCACCTTTTGTCTCCGCTTCTGGAGCCTCCTGCGCCCGCTTTTCCGTTTCTGGCACTGCTGGTCTCTGGCGGCCATACTTTGCTGGTCAGTGCAAAGGACCATGGCGATTACCGCATATTGGGACAGTCGCTGGATGATGCAGTCGGTGAGGCGTTTGATAAAACCGCAAAGCTCATGGGGCTGCCGTATCCCGGCGGACCCCATCTCGCCCGGCTGGCAAGTAGCGGGAATCCCCGAGCTTACGAATTTCCCAGGCCGATGATTAAGAAGCCCGGCCTGGATTTCAGTTTCAGTGGATTAAAAACCAGTGTGTTGCTGGCCTGGAAGGCCTGTGCGAAAACTGCGTCAGACAAAGCGGACATTGCGGCAAGCTTTCAGGAGGCGGTAGTTGATACGCTGGTGATAAAGGTGCAACGGGCGCTGATGCAGACCGGGTATGGCGCCGTCGTAGTTGCCGGCGGTGTCGGCGCCAATGTGGCGTTGCGTGAGCGGTTGGTGGCGCTGGCTACCGAGACCGGAACAGAAGTTTTTTTTCCACCGCCGCGGCTGTGCACGGACAATGGTGCAATGATCGCTTATGCCGGGTGGTTACGCTTCAGGGATAACGGATTTGCTTCGGAAACACAGTCGCAACTGCGACCCCGCTGGCCCCTCGATGAACTTTAATCAAAGCAGGCAATGGTGCACAGATGAATGATCGGATATTTTTGGAAGCGCTTGAAATCCAGGGTGTGATTGGCATCTATGAATGGGAAAGAAACACCCGCCAGACGATTCGCATCGATCTGGAAATGCCGGCCAATGCCGCTGCTGCATCCGGGTCCGACGAAATTGAGGACACGCTCAATTACAAAGACGTTGCCAAACGTATAATCAACTATGTGGAAGACAGCAGTTATATGCTGGTCGAAACCCTCGCTGAGAATATTGCGCAGATCGTCATGAATGAATTCGGGGTGGCCTGGATTGACCTCAGCGTGAGTAAACCGGGAGCCGTGCGGGGCTCAAAAAATGTCGGCATACGCATCCACAGGGGTGTCTATGAATCGTCTGATACCGATGATGTGTTTTTGTCACTGGGCAGTAACATTGAACCGCACAAACATTTGCACGAGGCCCTGCAACTGTTGACCGAGCGGTTTGGACCATTATGTCGCTCTACTGTGTATCGTAACAAAGCGATGGGTTTTGTCGGCGAAGATTTTTTGAATCTTGTCGTGTCCTTCCCAAGCCGCGAGAAACTCGACGTGGTAAAAGCCGCCTGCACCCGCATCGAAGACCAGTGCGGGCGTACCCGGGGTACCGAGAAATTTGCACCTCGTACCATTGACATCGACCTGTTGTTGTTTGGCGACACCATAATGACAACCCCGCAGACAACATTGCCACGACCGGAGATCCTGCGCTTTCCGTTCATGCTCAGACCGCTGGCGGAACT
>JABDLQ010000114.1 GCA_013002925.1 Gammaproteobacteria bacterium
TGCCGATGAGTTGGTCAGTGATTTGGATGTCCAGCGCTGGGTGAGCGACCAGACTCCGGCGCCGCACTTTGACATGATGCCGGGCGTCAGCCATTTCTTTCATGGTCATTTGACCCGGTTGCGTCGCGGTGTCTCGGATTTCGTCAATACGCAGTTAGAACTACCCGGGAAACCCGCTTAAGCCGGACAGGCAGGTCGTGTTTACGCTGCTGCGATGCCCGATCCTGTGTTGCACGTGGCGCCCGGCACCCGAAGCCGCCCGGAAACCGCCACGTGGAACGCACAAAAAAACCGGGCAAAGCCCGGTTTTTTCATGTAACACAGTGTGTCACTGAGCTTTAGACCATTTCTTTGAGGCCCTTGAGCGCGAGCACTTTGACAACATTACGTGCAGGCTTTGCTTTGAAGATCATGTCCTCACCGGTAAACGGATTACGTCCCTTGCGGGATTTTGTAGCCGGTTTACGGACGACTTTGATTTTCATCAGCCCGGGCATGGTAAATACACCAGGGCCGCGACGACCGAGGTTCTTCTTGATCAAGCCTTCCAGGTTTTCAAAAACACTCGAAACCTCTTTACGAGTCAAGCCGGTTTTATCCGACAGGTGGGCAAGAATTTCGCTCTTTGTCGGAGCTTTTTGCGCGGTGGTAGCTTTTTTCTTAGCAGCCATTATTTATCTCCCCTTAATCAGGCGGTAGTGGTGGGATTCAACAGTTTTTACTGATGCGAAAAATAGCACAAGATGATGCAATGTGTAAGCATTAAATGATAATTTTCAAAATTTGTTTGGTGGCGTTTAGTGCTATTCTCAGGCTGTGAAACGAATGTTTACTTTGTGTAGAACTGTTGCTTAAAAGTCACTGCCATTGGCTTGGTTGCACCGGTCGGAAGTGCTTCGATACTGAACGTCAGGTATTCGCCATCGGTGACGGATGATTGGCCGATAAAGTACACCGCTTCGCCATCTGTGATCTCCCGCATCGAGATATTCTTCAATTGTCCCGTAAGGTTATTGGCTTTCGCTGAGACTTTACCCGATATAGGCATATACCCCGAATCGCCGCTCTTCTTCTTCAGCACTACGTTCAATAGTATCTGAGACTTGCTGCGTGTGATGCCGTAGTTGCGTGCTGCGTCTGCCGTTAGTTGATCGGTCGTCAATGCGTTGTACAGCACACGGTAATCGCCAAAGTCCTGTTGCCGGTCGTCGATCACTTTAGCCGTAGGTACATTTGCGGCTGAGCGAGTTTCCGGCGCCTTTTGACAAGCGGTCAGCGCCAACATCGCGCTTAGACCGAAAATAAACAGAGCAATTCGGCGTACCATCTTAAGTGTCCCCAAAGTAGTCAATCGAAAATCAGAACCTGTAGTTTAAATAGGAAATACGGTAAATGATAGAGGAGTCTGGCCGGGCAGCTTTGCAGGCAGGATAACGTCGTGGCAATGGTCTACAGGCGAGCAATCCATGGAACGAGCTCGGAATTGAGGAATACCTGCAAGATCGAAATGGCAAACAGTACAACGATGGGCGAGAGGTCCAGTCCACCGATGGGCGGCAACAGTCGCCTTGCGGGCGCCATGACCGGCTCCGTCAGGCTGTACAGGACGCTGACCATCGGATTGCGCGGATCCGGATTCAACCAGCTCATCAGCACACGCAGTAATATCAGCATGAAATACAGGCTTAACAAAACATTCAGCAGGCTGATGATTGCTCCAATGCTGCTGGCCAACAGTCCGGGTAACTGACCGCGAAAAAACCACCCGTCGATGAGCACAAAGGCAGCTACCTGAACCAAAAAAGCTGCGCCCAGACTGGCCAGGTCCATGCCGCGTAAACCCGGAATGATTCTACGCAACGGCATAACCAAAGGATTGGTGAATTTTACAACGGCTAATGACACCGGATTATAAAAATCGGCACGGGTAAGCTGTAACAGGAAGCGGAGCAAAAACAGCCCGACGATTACTTTAATCAAGGTGCCATAGATAAAATACAGAGTTGTCATTGCACGCCTTTATTTCTTGCCAAATTCATCAGCCATTTCGGACGCTCGCGTCGCTGCTGCCTGCATTGCAGCGGCCACGGTTGCTGGCATGCCCTGCGAGGCAAACATCTTCAGCGCGGCTTCCGTCGTGCCGCCAGGTGAGGTTACACACCTGCGCAATTCTGCCAGTTCCCCGTCTTCCTGCAAAGCCATACGGGCGGCGCCCAAGGCTGTCTGGCGGGCCAGTTTGCGAGCATCCGACGCTGCCAATCCCATGTTTATCGCGGTCTGTTCCATGGTTTCGAGCATATAAAAAAAGTAAGCAGGACCGCTGCCGGACAGACAGGTGACAACATCAATTAGCGCTTCCTCTTCAAGCCAGACGTTGAGTCCGACACTTGCGAATAAAGCCGCCGTCAGTTCGCGATCTGCAGCGCTGACATTTTCCATCGCAAACAAGCCGGTTGCGCCAGCGCCAATAAGCGCGGGAGTATTTGGCATCACCCTGACGATACGGGAATAGCCATCAAGCCATCCGGTCAGATGCGCGCACTCAATGCCCGCCGCGATGGATACGACCAGTGGCTGATGTTTGTGAATGGCCGAAGCCTCATGGCGACAAACCTGACCCATGATCTGCGGCTTTACCGCAAAAACCACGCAATCAGCCTCTGCAATTGCGTCTTCGTTGTCGGTAAAAACCCTGATATCGCCGAGTGCCGCAATCTGTGCCCGTGCCGCTTCGCCCGGGTCTGCAACCCGAATGCTGTAGCGGGTATCTTTTACCAAACCGGTGACCAGCGCGCGGGCCATATTGCCACCGCCAACAAATGCCATTTTTATTTTTTTCATAATTTTTTACCGTCTCGCGTGTTTCCTGTGTTTTTTCCGTATCCAAGGGTCAGTCTGATGAACGAGCGCCGAATATATCACTTCCCACCCGCACCCAGTTGGCACCCTCTGCAATTGCCGCTTCCAGATCGCCGGACATACCCATCGACAGACAGTCCAGGTTGAAACCGTCAGCATTGAGGTCGTCGAACAAACCACGGGTCCGGCGAAAGGCGGCGCGTTGCACCTGCTCGTCGTCTGAATAAGGAGCCATGCTCATCAGGCCGCGCAGCCTGAGATTGGGCAGTTCGCGAACTTCAGCCGCCAGGTCGTGAAGCTCTGCCGGGGCCACACCCGCACGCGATGGATCGTCACTTAAGTTTAATTCAATCAATACTTTAAGCGGTTTTCCCGCGCCACGAAACCGGCTCAGGCGGTGCGCAATTTTGATGCGGTCAAGGCTGTGGACCCAGTCAAAATGCCGGGCAACCAGACGGGCTTTGTTAGACTGAATCTTACCAATGAAATGCCACGTCACGCGGGCATCAATCTGTGACTGCTTGTCTATGGCCTCCACTACAAAACTCTCGCCAAAATCCTTCTGTTCCTGGCCGATTGCCTCACAAATGGCCGAAACCGGCTGCTTTTTCGAGACGGCCAGCAACCGGATCGAGTCCGGATTCCGACCATAATGTCGTGCCGCTGCTACGATTCTTCGCCTTACAGAGGCCAGATTATGTGTGATTTGGGTCAAACTTTTTTCTCCCGCGAGCCGTTATACTCTAGCCCAGATTCGGGGACCACAGCGATGGACCTCTACACCCAGAACTTACAACAGATTGACCCTGTTGTGCGCAACACTTTGAACAAGGCGCCGAATTGTTTGGCTGCCAGATGACTCCTGCGATGAGCGCAAGAGCATCAGACTGTAGTCACAGGTCAAGATTAGGGAGAACTTTTTAACATGGCAGTAGATATTGCGCAGCTTCTGGCATTTGCCGTCAAAAATGATGCCTCTGACTTGCATTTGTCGGCCGGCGTTCCACCGATGATTCGGGTCGATGGCGACATTAAACGAGTGAATATGCCGGCGTTGGAACATAAAGAAGTTCACAGCATGGTGTATGACATCATGAACGACAAACAACGCAAGGACTTCGAAGAGTTTTTCGAGACAGATTTCTCGTTTGAAATTCCGGGCCTGGCGCGATTTCGGGTTAACGCGTTTAATCATAATCGGGGTGCCGGAGCGGTGTTCCGTACTATCCCATCAAAAATTCTGACGCTGGATGACTTGTCGGCACCCAAAATTTTCAAGGATATTGCTTTAACCAATCGCGGCATTGTGCTGGTAACCGGCCCTACCGGGTCGGGTAAATCGACCACTCTGGCCGCAATGATTGACTACATAAACGACACAAAACCGGATCATATTCTTACTGTAGAAGATCCCATCGAATTCGTGCACGAAAGCAAAAAATCCCTGATCAACCAACGTGAAGTCCATCGCGACACGCTGGGGTTCAACGAGGCTTTGCGTTCGGCATTGCGCGAAGATCCGGACATTGTGCTCGTCGGCGAAATGCGGGACCTGGAAACGATCCGCCTGGCATTGACCGCCGCTGAAACTGGTCACCTTGTGTTTGGTACGTTGCATACCAGTTCAGCAGCAAAAACCATTGACCGGATTGTTGATGTTTTTCCAGCGGCCGAAAAAGATATGGTGCGATCCATGCTTTCGGAATCATTGCGCTCCGTGATATCGCAATCACTGCTCAAGAAAAATGGTGGTGGGCGGGTGGCGGCCCATGAGATCATGATTGGCACGCCTGCCATTCGTAATCTGATTCGTGAAAACAAAATTGCGCAAATGTATTCTGCCATTCAGACCGGACAGGGTGCGGGCATGCAAACGCTTGACCAGTGCCTTCTCGATTTAGTGCGCAAAGGCGTCGTCAGTCGTGAAGAAGCCAGATACCGCGCAATTCATAAAGAACAGTTTTAGCAAGCAATATCGGAGCAATCAATGGAACGTGACCAGGCGATAAAACTTATGCAGGACCTGCTGCGCGGAATGGTACAAAGGAACGGCTCCGATTTGTTTATTACGGCGGGTTTCCCACCGGCAATAAAAGTAGACGGAGTGCTCACGCCGGTATCGCAAACCCCGTTGACCAATGCGCAAAGCGCGATGCTGGTGCGTTCGATCATGAACGACAAGCAAACCAAAGAATTTGATGCAAGCAAGGAGTGTAACTTCGCCATTAGTCCGAAGGGTATCGGCCGTTTTCGTGCCAATGCATTCGTGCAGCAGGGGTGTACAGGTGCGGTATTGCGAACAATTACCACAGAAATCCCGGAATTTGATGATCTCAATCTCCCTCCGGTGCTAAAAGATGTCGTGATGGCAAAGCGTGGGCTGGTGATCATTGTGGGCGGTACCGGATCGGGTAAATCAACATCGCTGGCGGCTTTGATAGGTCATCGAAACAAAAATTCACGCGGCCACATTATTACGATCGAAGACCCTGTGGAATATGTCCATCCTCACAAAGGCTGTGTTGTTACGCAGCGCGAAGTCGGGGTGGATACCGAGAACTGGCATGCTGCGCTCAAGAACACCCTGAGGCAGGCTCCCGATGTAATTCTCATCGGTGAAATTCGCGATCGTGAGACCATGGAATACGGTGTGCAGTTTGCAGAGACTGGTCACCTCTGTCTTGCTACCTTGCATGCCAACAGCGCGAACCAGGCTCTCGATCGAATTATCAACTTTTTTCCGGAGGAGCGCCGGGATCAGTTGTTGATGGATCTGTCATTGAATATACGGGCGCTGGTATCACAACGCCTGATTCCGCGTGCCGACAACGGTGGACGTATTGCGGCGATGGAAATCATGTTGGCATCGCCCTTGATTTCAGACCTGATTTTCAAAGGCGAAGTGATGCAGATCAAGGAAGTGATGGCAAAGTCGAACCGTATGGGTATGAAAACGTTTGACCAGGCGCTTTTTGATCTGTACGAGTCCGGCATAATTGGTTATGAAGAAGCACTGCGTAACTCCGATTCCAAAAACGAATTGCGATTGCGTATCAAACTCGAGAGCAAGCGCGAATTTGAAGCGCAGGATGAGGGAGGCCACAGCCTGCGAATCATGGAGCACGAAAGCGACGCCAAGCAATTTTGAGTCAGCGCGGAGCTGTGCATGAGGTTTTCGTGTATGGCGCCAAAAACCCTGCTTTGTTCACATTGAGTCATTATGAATACCAAGCCACTGTTTAAACTGATGGTACAAAAGAAGGCTTCTGATCTTTTTTTTACTACCTATTCACCGGTCAAGATTAAAATCGATGGCCGCATTATTTCCGTCAATAACACCGAGCTGACACCCAAAATGGTCAAGCAGGCAGCTTTTGGCCTGATGGATGAAGATCAACTGGACCAGTTCGCTCGCGACCTGGAGATCGATTTTGCCGTGTCTGAACCCGGACTAGGTCGCTTTCGGGTCAATGTGTTTCATCAGCGCGGTAATGTTGCGATGGTGCTGCGCTACATCACCTCGGATCTGCCCAGTCTCGATGAATTGGGCATGCCGCCGGTACTCAAAAAACTGATCATGCGCAAGCGCGGCCTGATTCTGATGGTCGGCGCAACCGGATCCGGCAAGTCGACAACTCTGGCCGGAATGATCAATTATCGCAACGAGAACTGTGCAGATCATATTCTGACCATTGAAGACCCCATCGAATTTCTGCATCCAAATAAAAAATCGATTGTGAATCAGCGCGAAGTGGGCGTTGATACCCGCAGTTATGGCAGGGCGCTCAAAAGTGCGCTGCGCGAGGCACCGGATGTCATTCTGGTCGGTGAAATCCGCGAACGTGAAACCATGGAAGCGGCCCTGGCGTTGGCGGGTACCGGTCACCTGGCAATTTCAACACTCCATGCGAATAACACCGCGGAAACACTCGATCGCATTATCAACATGTTTCCAACAGACCAGCACTCCCAGATTTTGATGGATTTGTCGCAATATTTGCGCGCCATCATCTCGCAACGCCTGGTGCCGGGCAAAAATGGCAAACGTGTGGCCGCGGTCGAAGTGCTCCTCGGCACACCGCATATCCAGGAGCAGATTCTGAAAGGCGATATCGACGCCGTGAAACAGGCGATCGAGGACAGCTCGGAAGAGGGCATTCAGTCGTTTGACGATTCGCTGTATGAGTTATACCGACAAGAGCGAGTGACGCTCGAAGCTGCACTAGCCAATGCCGACTCCGCCGCCAACCTGGAAACTAAAATTAATTTTGGTTAACCGGTGACGCGATTACTGCGCTGGTGCAGGAAACACTGCAGCAGCATCACACACCGGCCCGTCTACGCAGACACGT
>JABDLQ010000437.1 GCA_013002925.1 Gammaproteobacteria bacterium
CATAATATTCACTCACCTGCGCATGCGGAACACGTCCGGTAAAGATGACGTGGTCAACGAGCCCGAGCTGCGCAACCTGGTCGCGCAGGGCCTGGTCCTGGTAACCACCGCCCACCAGCAACAGGCAGGCGTCATTTTTGACGGCCAGTATTTTCGTGAATGCGGCGATCAGTAAATCCAGGCCCTCATACGCATAGAACGAACCAATAAACCCCAGCACCGTTTTATTCTCGATCCCAAGTTCTGCAGCCAATGCCGGATTGGGTTTCGAGGTGTGATCAAACGAATCGACATCGACCGCATTGGGTATCACCGTGATTTTTTCCGGCATCAGGCCACGGCCAATCAGGTCCTGCCGTATGCCCTGGCAAATGGTGGTAATCGCATCGGCTTTGCGCAGCACATGGGTTTCCAGCATCCGGGTTGCGCGGTAACGCATGCTGCCGGCGGTGGTTGTACCATGATCGACCGCGGCATCCTCCCAGAATGCCCGCAGTTCATAGACCAGCGGTAATTGAAATTGCCGCGCTAGGGTAATTCCGGCCAGACCATTTAAGGCCGACGAGTGCGCGTGCAGGATATCAGGTGAAAACTCCTGCACCAGCGGTGCGGCACACCGGGCCAGGTCACGACTGACCGCCAGCTGGTTGAATACCGGCAAGCGTTGCCGCCAGTCGGGCGTCACGACGCTGCGTTCGTAAGTGATGCCGTCCACGGTAACGGGCGAGTTCTTATCGTCGTCCTGTTTGGTGCTGGTAATTTGCCGCGTATGCCAGCCACGATTTTTTTGTTCTTTTAGTATCGCATGCGTGCGAAAACTGTAGCCACTGTGCAGAGGCAAAGAGTGATCGAGCAGGTGAAAAATTCGCAACATGAGAGTCCTGTGTTCAGATTGGTCACGAGATCGCGGGCAGGTGACAACCAAATCGAAATGGTGCGCAAGGACTGCCGGCAGCAATCAGTCCGGGGTTTATGATACCGACCGCGCGTGACGGTACAAGCATAGCAAGCATAAGGACATACAGCATCTGTACGCAGGCGGGTAAATCATCCGTTTCGGCGCGTGATGTCATGCTACGTGGGCTGGTGCCAATCCGGGTCAACCGTGCGGATGTACACGCCGAGTGGAAACAGTTTCGATTTTTGCCGGTCAGGCGACAGCCCCTGACTGTGTGTCACCGACATGATCGGGTACAGGTATATCCGTGTATCGGTGCTTACAACGTTCGCGCAGGGACCGTGCAGAACATCACGAACCCCATACGGCTGCAGACACCAGGCACTTCGATAACAAAAGCGTGACGATCCACTCCACGTCTGTGTCTGAATCGTTTGAACGCAGTCTGGAATGAGTCCGGGAAATGCTGCGCGGTTTGACAGACGGTCGCGTGGCGATTAATCTAATGTTTAACAAAAAATGTCTGGGGGGACATTTCATAGTAATGCGAGACAGTGATCCTGTGTTCCCTCGCTCATTCTTTCCGATTGTGATTTCCTGGCGCATGTAAATGCCCCTGGATGAGCAGGCTTGCTGATTTTAAGCCCGAACCACGCACCGGCCTACCCAAGGTTATGATATATCGACACGGAAGTCGTATTTGAAGCGGAACCTCCGTTACGGTTGTTCCGCTTTTTTTATTTTTTAAGCGCACCTGGTCTGGTTAGCACTCCCGGCCGGCCTTGCACGGTCGCCAGGCCTCCGGCAAAGACGATGAGTCTGTCAGATGCACTTAGAGTGCTGTATGCGGCCCGAGTCCTGCGGATTCCGACAGCCAACAGGCCAATTCGCAAACGGGCTTATCAATCATCTATGGCATTGGGAAACGGCGTCGAAGGTATTCGCAGAGCAGCCACCAAGACGTGTGGGTAACTCACGCTGGCAGAATCTGAAAAAGACGGTTTTAAAAGACTTGTTTCGCGCAACTCGATGGCACCCATAGTCACCAATCAAGCGGACGCAGGCAATTAAGCTGGTTATTTTTTCTCGTTTACTCACCCCGGCATCGGGTATTTACGATGATCAAAATGCGGGAATGCAGGTAGTGGCGCTGGGACCCGGCGGGTTTGCGAAAAAACCACCAAAGCTAAAGGGTGGTACACCAAAATCCAGAAAATTGATGCTGCCATTGCCGTCGCGATCCACGTCGGCGTTATAGCCTGGATCAACGCTTGTGGATCCAAAGGCATCGGCAAAGATAGGCAGGTCCAGGAAGTTGGTGACACAGTTGTTGTCGTAATCAAAATCACAGACGTTTCCGTGCCCATCCCCATTGGTATCGCGTTGATCCACATTCGCCACTAGTGTGCAATTGTCGCTACTATCGAGAACGCCATCCTCATCTGTATCAGTCGCCGGTACTGCTACAATAACGCGGATATAGTCGCCGGGGCTATCCGCTTCAAAATCCACCGAAAGTATATTATCCGTAATCGTAACGAGATCACCCGCTTCAAGACCACGTAACGACGGATTCAAATAATTTGCCGTTGGATTGCCAAGATAATCACTCGAGTTGAGCGTCGATATTGTTGAGGCAATGCCAAGAATATCGCCAGGAAATTCGATGCTGCCGGTGATGCTTTTGTTGCTGGCCGGATCAAAGGCCACATAAAAACTCAAAATCTCCACTCCGGCGGGAACAGTGGTCAGCACGGGGATATCGAGCTCCAGCGGATCAGAAAGCACGAAGTTTTGCGCCTCTTCATACGCGAATAAATCATTGGACTGAAAGTTGTTATTGCCTACAGGTCCAATCGGTTCGCACAGCTGGGAGAACACGCCGCCGGCTGTAAACGCAGTGCCTCCGGTGACGGACCCGACCAGAGTTTCATCCTGCGGTGCGCAGATGGTATAGCTTAAACTCGGTGATGCGGAGCCCAGAATCACGCGAATCGAGTCTCCCGGCGAGCCCGCATTGAAGTCAATGCTCAATTCATCGTCGTCGATCGTAAACGTGTCTCCAGGTTCGAGTCCCAGCAGGCTGGGATTAAGATAGGTCGCCGATGCATTGCCCAGAAACTCGCTGTTCTCCAGCTCGACCTGATCACCGATAACCCCAATAATGGTGTCGGGGAATGTAATCGTGGCAATGACTCTGTTTGTTGGTACCGGGTCCCAGACAATGTAAAAACTGGATACGAACTCGCCTGCTGGAATGATTGTAGTTGCGTCCAGAAATAAATCAGCAACCAGTTCCACTGCTTGTTGCTCTTCAAACCCGAATAGGTCAAACGAATCGAAGTTGTTGTTTCCGACCGGACCGATCGGATCGCATATCTGCCTAAACTGGCCGCCGGCGGTCAAGGCGTCGCCACCGGTAATGACGCCGGTCAGCGTTTCGCTTCCGATAGCGCATACATTGATGCCCGGAAGCGGGTTACTGCTGGTAACTACCCGTACGGCGTCACCTGGCGATCCGGAAGTAAAGCTGTACTCAATCATGTTGCCGGTAATGACAATCGAGTCGTTGCTGTCGAGACCCTGACTGCCAATGGTGTAACTGGTAACCGGGTTACCGAGCAGGCCGTCTGTATCGTTAAAGCGCAGGTTACTGGTGATGACGCCAACCACCGGCTCATCGAAGGTTACCGTGCCCAATGCAGTGTTCGACCCGGAGGGATCGAAAATAACGTAATGGCTGGAAACGGTCGAGCCGGGGCCCAGCACGTTACTTGAAAGTGATGCGGCGCCGGTGTCCATGATCAGGTTTTCGGTGAGAGTCAGATTTTGAATCTCATTGAATCCGCGCACATTGTCATCTTCGTAGGGATTGTTGGCAATAACAGCAGGCGCGGCGATGAGTTGGAATACTCCGCCATTATCAAATGCCCCTCCGCTGGTCAGCGATCCGGCGGTAATTTCAGCATATGCCGCAGGACTGAACAGGATAAGACCTGCAATGCATACCGCAGTGTAATGCGTGGCGAGTGGTGTATTGGTTTTATAAATACTGTGGGTCTTGTTCAAGTGTTTGTCCCCTCAAGTCCTTGTTGCCTGGGCAGCCCATTCGTTTTTTTCGTAATCCCTCGATTAGTATAAACAGATGTTCTTAAAAAATAAGAGCATTCAGGCGCAGAAATTGTGCCGATTTAACTATGGGAAGATTATTGTAAAGTTAGTGAGGAGGGATAGGGACGAGACGATAGGCCGACCGACAGGTTAGGGACCGACAGGATCAAGGCAGGGACATCAGGGCAGGGACACAGGGCAGGGACCGGCAGGGCAGCCCAGGATAGGGACAGGCACAGCCCCGAACAGGATAGGGCAGGATAGGGACAGGCACAGCCGAATTTCGACGAATCTTCGGT
>JABDLQ010000406.1 GCA_013002925.1 Gammaproteobacteria bacterium
TGCGTAGAGCATGGTCGCCCCCCTTTTTTATTATCTGGCCATCTGAATGTGGCCTTTGACTCATGCTAGCAGATACGGTTAGCGTAATTGCATACAGTTAACTTAATTCCGGGCCATGGTCGGTGAAACCCGGTGATTGCCCTGTTTTAAATCACGTTTGCGCAAGATGCCGCGGCGACAAGAACCGTAGCTGCGATATTACCTGCCAAAAAAAGACGTTTGTGTGGCGCGATATCAAAAACCTGCGCCCGGTACGCAGCATGCTTGAGGTGCCACTAACGACCTCTTGGGAAGGGCTTCCGATGTCTGCCGCAGTAGAACCTGCCGGGCGCATCACTTTGGTGTTTTTTGAAGTCGGGCCTTGTTCTTTACGGGGTGGCCTCGGTGTCATCATCTTCGGCCATGTCGGGTTGCGCTCACACTCTGCACGCAGACACCCGGTTAACGCGGTGTCCTTGAAGAACAATAGAAATCCGCAGATCACGTGCGCTGAGGCCATAACGCAAAAGCTGCTGTTGTGGGTTTACTACCATGACTTGTTCTTAAATTGCTGTCGCCCCGACAAACGAGATCATGAGAGTGAGACTGCATAGAGAAGCACCGGGTCACCTGCGCCTGGCATCACCATGTTCTTTTCAAAAACGAACCCGAGTTTGTCGAGCAGATGAATCGAACGGGTGTTGTCGTCACTGACGATCGCCAGGATCCGGTCGAGGTTCAGCGATTCCCGGGCATAGGCAAGCACCGCAATGCAGGCCTCAAAGGCCAGGCCCTGACCGCAGTGTTGCGGAAGCAGTGCATAACCTAAATCCGGAGATTCAAGAAACGCCCGTTTGAGCACTCCACACATGCCGATCGGTTCATGGCTTTGTTTATGATCAACCCGCCACAGGCCAAAGCTGTGCTGTTGATAACTGGCCATCGGTCCGGTCCGCAGATAGTCGCGGGCATCCGCATGATTGCGTACGCCTTTGTCGCCAATGTTCTGTATAAACGTCGGCTCATTGAGCAACTGCAGAATAAAACCAGCATCAGTCAATGCAAATGGCTTAATCTGCGTGCGCTGTGTGTCAATGAGCATAAAACGGTGCCCGTTTGGTCCTGCCGATAGAGTAACCAGCGGTTCAATGTTCGACAAGATCAGCCTGCTTTGATCGCAGCAGATGTGCATGCGGCCGCTCGCCGACTGGTGTCATTGCAGCCGATTATCCCCGGTTTTCGAAACCCGACGGTACAACGCGGAGCCTCTGACCCGGGCATCGGAAAGTTTTTGTTCCAATGCCCGGAGAGACCCCAAAATCGGCCGCAGGCGCTTGGTGTCAGGAGCTTTCGTTTTTCACCTTTACCGGTCGCATAAACTTCAATGTCATTCTGTCACTTTCGCCAATCGCGGTCATCGCGTCCTTCATGTCCTCATGTCCATCGAGTCGGTACCCCGGTGGCAATGACCACACGCCACTGGGATGATCTTTGGTGTCGCGCGGGTTGGCGTTTATTTCGCTTTTATCAAGCAACACAAAACCGGCCGCTTCCGCCATGGTGATCACCTGGCTCTCGGACAAATATCCGTCCTCACCGGAATACACCTGGTCCGCTTTACCGCGATGCTGAACCAGCCCCAATACGCCACCGGGTTTGAGATAGTCGTACATGGCGACAAACGCCGCTTCCGCGTTACCGCGACTGGCCCAGTTGTGGGTATTGCGAAACGTCACGACCAGGTCGGCGCTCCCGGCGGGAGCCGCGTCCATTTTACCGGCCGGATCAAAAATGCCGAGTATTGCCTTGTCATAGACCTCTGGGTGTGCGGCCAGTTTGTCAGCAAACTTTTTGGCGTTACGGCGATAATATTCACTGGATGACTCCGGATCATAACTCCCTAAGTAGAGCGCGCCGTGATCACGCAAAAACGGGGCGAGTATTTCTGTATACCAACCGCTGCCACCCGGTGATATTTCGACCACTGTCATTTGTGGGGTCACACCAAAGAACTTGAGCGTCTCCACGGGATGCCGATACTGGTTGCGCGCAACATGAGCTGCTGCCCGATGTTCACCCTCTGCCGCCTTGGTCAGCGCGTCGCTGATGCAATCTGCGCCAGCTGGAAGCGCTGTCGTCAGGGCAAAAATTAATGTTGTCAAAAAATAGTGGGTCAAACGTTTCATAGGTACTCCAGTAAATAATCCAAATCAGATGTTGCAAATGCCGGGCTGATGTTTCAAATCGGTCCGCCGGCTGCAGCTGTCCACGGCCACCGTCGGCGACACCTTTACGCCAAAATATTAGACGTTCTTATTATTTGTCAGCCACCCGGGTATAAAAGCCCTCAAACCACGGCGTCCAGTTGCCCTCGGCATCGGCCTGTTCAAAAAACTGCCGCACACGGCCGTCTTCAAGGGGTGTCCAGATTGCACGAAACTTTGCCTGGTTGTTGTTTCGCATGTAAACAATAAACCCTTCCATCACCATCGAGCCATCTTTCAGGCCGCCCTCGATATGAATTTGTGAGCCTGAGCTCACCCATTGCTGTACCCAACGGCCCTTGGATAAATCATAAAAATTGATGCTGGTGCCTGTCGTCCCACTCGCGCTGGTCCACCGCTCGAGCAGCAAACAGTCCTGTTCAATGGCGCTGATCTTGTTGGTGCCAGCGGGCTGACCATTGGGTGTGCTCACCTGCCAGTCGCCAATCCAGAAATCGAACTCGTGATATTTGCTGTCGCGGCAGGGAAACTGGTTGGTCTCAAGTTGTTCGACCAGATCATCGAACCCCGGTTCACCGGAAAGCGCCGCCAGGTGCTCATTTTCCAGCACCATCGCGCTCCCAGCCAGCCCGGCATCTGCCGCAACTTGCAAAAACGCCATGGCCTTTGCGTTATCCTGCCGGGTCGCGGCAATTTTCGCGCGTTCATATTCTGTGTAAGAAGGCGGTACCTGAACTTTTGCCGCTTCATCCAGCGCCTCATGGGCCAGCTCAAGTTTACCTGTGTATCGGAGCCCTACCGCGAGTCGATACCAGTAGCGTCCGTTGTCCGGTTGTGTTGATGTGAGCTGGCGGTACAGTTTGACCACGTTTTCCCAGTCTTCCGCCGCATACGCCTCCTGCGCGGCCGCTGCAACTGTCTGGCTTTGTGACGGGGCGGCAACATTTGCAGTCGGTTCCGTGCCGCTGGTGGCGCATGCTGTCAGCACCAGAATAATGCTCGCCAATGTGGCGCCGGGCGCGATGCGTAAACACTGAAACGTTGGTATCTGCACGGTTTTACTCCGCTGGTGGTTGGCCATGATAATTCAAACGTTGCAACCGCGGCAATTCGCCAACAGGGGGTTCGTTCCCGCAAGACCCGTTCCTGCGGTCAAGCAATTTCTGCGGCACAGTCGGCGTCGGTTTTGCTGTCGCAAAACCGTTGCGGTAATCAGCCTGTGTTTGACACCGGTTCAATATCAAATGCGATATCGAGCTCTTCAGGCAAGTCCGGTTGATCAATCGCCAGGTTCGCAAAGTCATATAGCGAACGGTCAAATAAATGACTCGGCGTCAGTCGCTGCATGGACTTAAAGATGCTAACGACTCTGTTTGGCGCTTCCTTTTCCCACTCCCTGAGCATTTTCTTGATTTTTACACGCTCCAGGTTTTGCTGGGTTCCACACAAATTACAGGGAATAATCGGAAATTGTTTGATGCGCGAGTAACGGGCGATGTCTTTTTCCCGTATATAGGCCAGTGGCCTTATGACAATGTTGTTTTTATTATCGCTGATCAACTTTGGTGGCATCGACTTCATGCGAGAACCATGAAACATGTTTAAAAACAGGGTTTCAACCATGTCATCCATATGATGTCCAAGAGCGATTTTTGTCGCTCCAAGCTCTTCCGCTACCCGATATAAAATGCCGCGGCGTAATCGCGAGCACAGTGAGCACATCGTACGGCCATGCGGGATTTTATCGAGAACGATGGAGTACGTGTCCTGCTCCTCGATATGGTATTCAACACCGCGGCTTTTCAGGTAATCAGGCAGCACATGCTCGGGAAACCCGGGTTGTTTCTGGTCCAGATTGACCGCTACCAAATCGAACTTCACCGGTGCCGCTCTTTGCAAGTGCAGCA
>JABDLQ010000463.1 GCA_013002925.1 Gammaproteobacteria bacterium
CTGGCCGGACTGGTGCTGATCGTTCTGGCTTATAAAAATGCTTCCGTTGGGCAGCCCGAAGAAATGACGACATGAAGCAGTACCTTGAGATGATGCAGCACGTGCTGGAGCACGGCGCGGCCAAGACTGACCGGACGGGCACCGGCACACTGAGTGTTTTCGGGCATCAGTTACGTTTTGATTTACAGCAGGGCTTTCCACTGGTAACCACCAAGAAATTGCACCTGCGCTCCATAATTCATGAGTTGCTCTGGTTTTTGCGGGGCGATACCAACATCGAATATCTGAAAAAAAATGGCGTTCGAATCTGGGATGAATGGGCAGACGAAAATGGTGATCTGGGCCCGGTCTATGGCGCGCAGTGGCGCTCCTGGCCGGCCGCGAATGGTGAGTCCATCGACCAGATAGAGCGGGTGGTCAACCAGTTGCGAACCCAGCCCGATTCGCGCCGCATCATTGTGAGCGCATGGAATGTTGGCGACCTGGACAGGATGGCATTGTCACCCTGTCATGCATTGTTCCAGTTTTATGTTGCCGACGGCCGGTTATCCTGTCAGCTATATCAGCGTAGTGCTGATATTTTTCTTGGCGTGCCCTTTAATATTGCGTCTTATGCTTTATTAACTCATATGCTGGCGCAGCAGTGCGATCTTGGGCCTGGTGAATTTATCTGGACCGGCGGAGATTGCCACTTGTACAGCAATCATCTTGAGCAGGCGCAGCTTCAGTTAAGCAGAACACCTTTCGCCGCACCACGGTTGGTCATCAAGCGCCGGCCCGAGTCCATATTCGAATATGAGTTCGAAGATTTTGCCATCGAGGACTACCAGTGCCACGCTGGTATCAAGGCAGCCGTTGCCGTCTAAGGCCCCTCCATTGCCCGCCGTTTCACTGATTGTTGCGATGACGCCAGACCGGGTAATCGGTCGGGATGGCGATCTGCCCTGGCATTTGTCGGCCGACCTGAAGCATTTTAAGGCAACAACAATGGGACAGCCGGTCGTGATGGGACGCAAGACCTATGATTCGATCGGGCGGCCACTGCCAGGACGTCCGAATATAGTTGTCACACACAATTCCGGACTGAGAATTGATGGCGTGACTGTGGTCAATTCACCCGAGCAGGGCCTGGAAGCCGCCGGAAATGCTGCCGAGATATTTATCATTGGCGGGGCACGCCTGTACCAGACCGCACTGGAGCAGGCGGATCACCTGTATGTTACCTGGGTACTGGCGAAGGTGGACGGTGACACCTTTTTTCCGGCCGTTGACTGGTCTGAGTGGCGGTTGCTTCAACGCAGCGCAATGCAATTCGAAAAGAATTTCGCTTTTTATTTTGCGGTGTACCGTCGGCGGCGAAATCCGGTCGACTAAGAAAGTGTGGTTTCTGCCGCAGGCGCCAGGCGCTGTTTGATCAATTTTTCGGCCTGGTCGTAATCGACATCTTCCAGGTTCGACGACGGACCCAGCAACTGTTCCAGAATTTCCTGCTGGATGATGCCGCGTCTTTGCGCCTCTGCATAAGGCACATGATGAAACATGACCAGTGAATAACGCGGCACAAAAGTGTCTGGAAAACGCCGTTCCAGTTCCCACGCCAGTTTCTTTTTCAGGTGAAATCTCGGATCGCGCACGCTGTCACGCATTTCGACGTAGTTTTCCAATGCCATGGCGGCGATCGCATCGGTATTGGCTTTGCGGTTTGCTTCGAACCGGGCGAAGACCCGTTCCCAGCCACGGGGACCGGCGTATTGATTAGACTCAATGCAACGATCCAGCTCATAACAGTCTTCGAAAGCACAGTTCATGCCCTGGCCATGAAAGGGCACAATACTATGTGCGGCATCACCCACTAACAGGAATTTACCGCCCACTCGCCACGGCGCACAGTAAACTGTGCCCATAACACCGACTGGATTAGCGAAAAACTGATCTTCCAGGTCCGGTATCAACTCCAGCACATCGGGAAATTGTGCTTTAAAGAATTGATTGAGCTCAGCCGGCGTGGATAAGGTGTCAAAACCCGGGTGGCCATGTCGAGCCAGGAACAAAGTGACGGTGAAGCTGCCATCAAGATTGGGTAAAGCGATCAGCATGTAGTCGCCACGGGGCCAGATGTGTAGCGAGTTGGCATCAATTGCATGCCCGCCATCGGCAGTCGGGGCGATGCTCAATTCCTTATAAGCATGGGGCAAATAATCTTCGCGGGCGTGATAACCCGGCAGTTTCGACATTTGCCGGCGCACGATGGATCCTGCGCCGTCTGCCGCGATCAGTGGTTGCTGGTCAATCACGTACTGGCGACCATCGGAATCGCGCAGCCGCACTTCACCCGAGCGCATATTTGCAGCCATGACGCGCTGGTCGAAATGAAATCGTACGCCATACTGGTGTTGGGCAGTATTAAGCAATAATTCATTCAGCCCGCCGCGTGATACAGAGTAAATAACTTCATCGTCATTTTTGCCGTAAGGCTGAAATGCCTCGGCACGGCCAGCTTCATGCAGCATGCGTCCGCGCATCGTGATCAGCAACTCGCGCACAGACTTGTACAGCCCAACTTCTGTCAGCGCCCTGATGCCCCGGTTGGCCAGCGCCAGGTTAATCGAGCGACCGGCTGGAATTTCAGTCGTGCGCAGGTCAGGCCGCCCTTCGTAAACATCAACACTGAAGCCGCGACGGGCCAGGTAAATTGCAAGTAAAGACCCGGCCAGCCCCGCGCCGAGGATTACGACCCGTTCAGCACTCATCGCCAAGCAATTCCTGCAGGATTTCGACAAAGCGATAGACTTCTGAATAGCGATTATAAAGTGGCACGGGTGCGACCCTGATTACGTCCGGTTCGCGCCAGTCACAGATGACATCACGGATCAGAAGTCGTTTCTGCACATCCTGGCCCCGCTCAGGCTGGCGTAAGCGCAGTGACAACTGGCAGCCGCGTGAATCAGCCGGTGTAATGACCTGGATGTGCCGCTTTAATTTTTTATCAATTAACCATGCCAGGTAAGCGGTCAGCGGGACAGATTTTTCACGCAGCGCTGCTATTCCAACCTGGTCAAAAATCTCCAGTGATGCCAGTACCGGTGCGAGTGACAGGATAGGGGG
>JABDLQ010000412.1 GCA_013002925.1 Gammaproteobacteria bacterium
ATATGCACCTGGCCAAGAAACACATTTGAATTGATCGCGCTAAGAGCACCCGCGCTGTCCTCGAAACGCAGATGATGCAATGTGCAGGACTGACAACCCTGCATCTGCACAATGCGCCGGGAATCAGCCTTGAGTGTGGTCTGCGGCACTTCACCGGAATGCAGCGCCACCACGCCATCATTGACGGTCACCGAACCGATAATCACATGCTCCGACTCGGTAGGGCCAATCGATAAATTGCCTGTGTACGGACTATTGGCTGCCTCTATCAGGCCGATCACCCGTTGGCCACGGACAGCTACCGTGGTTATGCGGCGGGTCAACCCGTCGAGCGTCGCCAGCGCCGTCTCAGGAGTCGTTCCGGTGGCGCTGTCGTCCCCGTCCTCACGCACAAACAAGACTTGATCAGTAGCGTCAAAGTTGACAAGCAACTCCAGACTGTCAGCATAGCCATCACCGTCCGAGTCACTGTCCTGCGGATCAAAACCACTGAGCATTTCCTGATAGTCACTGAGTCCGTCACCATCGGTATCGGGATCGAGCACAGTTAGCACAAGTTCCAGCAGCGCGGTTGCACCGCTGCCATCGACTGCGGTCACGGTAACCAGCAGCCCGCCCGCAACCGCATCGACCGGTTGCGGAATACCGCTTAGCTGCCCGGCAACAGAAAGGCCAAGACTTGCGGGAAGTTGGGTTGCAGCAAACGTCAAAGCGTCGTCATCAACATCACTAAACGCTGCAGCAATGTTTACCGCAACCGGTGAGCCGGTGACCAATGTCGGAATCATCGGCACGGCCACCACTTGTGGAGCATCATTGACGCTTGCCACGGTGACGCTGATGTCCTGTGACCAGGTGGCATCGGTGGATTGGCCGTCATCTGCTAAAACACGTAAGACGAGTTCACCATGTACATCGGGTGTGGACACGAGGGTCAGTTGTCCAGACGCACTGTCGATAGAAAAGTCCGCCGGAGCTGGCGCGGACGAGACCATCGACGCGCTGTAGGTCACCGTCTGTTCCTGCTCAGCCGACGGTACCGGTGCGGCCATCACCGCTATCGTGAGCTCACCAAAATCCTCATCGACCGTCACTGTACCGGGTGATAACGTAAACACCGGTGGCGTGTTGGGCGCAGAAATCTCAAGACTGGTTTGTATCGACACCGTGTTTTGCCCGTCGTATGCAAATACGGTAAGCGTCAGCGGCTGTAATGCATAATCCACTGCTCCGGGGACGCCACTTAGAAGCCCGGCGGTCGGGTCAAATTGCAGGGCGCTTGCCGGCGGCAACCCGGCAATGGAATAACGCAATGTGGTCCCGTCCGGGTCGGTAAAAAACACGCTAAAATCTATACCGTCCCCGCTCCAGGTAATGTTTGCTGGCACCATGCCAGGCACCGGTGGCACCGAATCTACACGTACCTGCTGTGTCACCGTGCTGACAAGCCCCGCTTCATCGGTGGCACTCCAGGTCACCACCGTTGCGCCGACCGGGAAGCCGGCAGCCGGGGCATCATTAGTAATAGTGATGCCGGTGATCTCCGAGACATTGTCGGTAACGCTCGGTGCCGGCAACGAAATGCTCGTACGATCTCCCTGGGCCGCAACAGTAATCGGATCGAGTGTGCCAAGCACAGGTGCCTCCATATCCGCGACCGTAATTTGCCAGATGGCGCCGGAGGTGTTGCCCCATTCGTCGGACACTGTCGCCGTCAACACGTTTTGACCGAGCTCCAGTTGCGCCGGTAGCCCGAGCTCCCATTTGAGCTCCCCCACCCTGTCGTCAGTCGCAGCAAAACCTGATTGTGCCCTGTCCAGCAGCGTCGGTTCGACGGCCACGCCGGCGGCGCTGCTTGCGGCGAGCGGTGCCAGATCTGCCACGCGAATAATTCGAGGCGCCGTGTTATCAACCGAGCCACCAATCAGCGCGCACGTGAAATCATCGACGCTTGGCACCGGCCGACCCAGATAGCGTGCAAAATTATTGTTGCGAAAGCGCAGAATCTGCGCGTTGACGGACGCCTGTTCGTTGGCAGCAACGTCCGCCGGCATGATGGCTCTCAAGCCGGTACCGAGGCCATCGAGTCGGCAATCCACCAGGTCCCGGCTGATCCAGCGAATGTGCCGGAAGTCCGGTTGCGGTGCCTGCATCGCAATCGCCAGCGAGTTGATGGCATTGGCCACACCACCAACGGCCAACGCGTAGGAGAATTGCTCAGCGCCACCAGCCGGGGCCAGTGGATCTGGCGGTAACACCGATAGCACATCAAACCCGAATGCTGCGCCAAAACGATTGCGATTAATATCCAGGACCTGCAAAAAGTTGCCATTGGATGTTTCCCGTCGGCTTTTTTCAACCAATGCATCGGAAAATACGGTCACCGCAACAACTGACTCCCCGGCCGGTAGCACGGATACCAGGTGGTCAGTGTCCTCTAGCACGATGACCCGTCGCGCAGCGCGGTTTGGATCCGCTTCATCCACATAACGTCCGCCGGAAATGATCACCAGCAAATCCTGATCAACATCGGTCGTAAGCGCCCAGTTGCCACGGGCATCAGTTTCTGTCGCCGCCACTTCATCGAGTGGGTATCCGGCGGCATCAAGGGCGAACAGTCGCACCGTGGAATTGATCAGGGGACCTTTGCTGCCATGACCATTGATCAGACGCAATCCACTCGCCGGTGAGATTACAGCACCTGACGAGACATCAGCAGGCACCGAGATAGTGTCCGCCGTCTGCGGCGCATCGCACGCCCAAAGCGTAAAAATAGTGAAGAGCAACAATGCTCTTGTACGGATCATGCGAACACCCGGCAAGCTGGATTTTCTCATTATGTCAGCCTCAAGACCGATAGATGTGCTCCGCTTCACAAAATCCCCGGTATTTCATGACGGCTGGCAACTGCACTGCACCAATGTCGCCTGACACGTGCGATCAATAGCCGGTAATGTTGCACGAACCGGTGTTCTGGCGCAAAAAAAAACCCGCCAAAAGGCGGGTTTTTTCGTTCCTGATACGTCAGGTTTAGTTGCCGTCGGGCGCTGTCTGAAAGGCCGCCGAACCATTGACTTCGGTGCTGCCCTCATTCAGCGTGTACGTCATGCCGGCACCGGTTATTTCACCGCTGTCGTTGCCGCTGAAGAACCCGCCCAGATCACCGGATCCGGTCGCTGTGCCATTGTCACCGGTCACCGTAACATCGTCAAACTCGCCCGCAAACGTTGCATCAGCGGAATTGATGTCGACATCCTGAGCGCTCGCGTTCCAGACTTCATTGGTCTCGGCAAACGACAGGTTGACATCAGCATCAACAGTCTGTGAGGTAAAGTCTGCCGACAGGTCCGCAGAACCCAGGGTTCCGGTATTGCCGCGATTATCAGTAGGATCGGTGTTACCAATCAGCTCAAACTGAGCGGTGCCGGTTGTCGGTACCATCGGGCTGGCGCTGCCATCAGCACCTGCGACATAGTGGACACTGCCGTCGACAGGAGCGCTCGTTGCAGAATCGCCACTGGTGACCGCCACGTTGCCGTCTGACCAGCGACCCCAGTTAAGTCCGGTTGCGCCTGCACGGTCATCATCCCGGCCGACGTTGACAACGTTGCCACCGTCCAGACTGACACTGTCCGTACCGTCATTAAAACCGACTACGTTACCAGCTGCATCGCGCACGGCATTGGCCGTCGCTGCGCCACTGACACCGGCGTCACTCTTGCCAGGGTAGGCGCTGAAGGCCACCGCACCCAAAGCAGGAGCAGCTTCAGCTTCGCCGTCCAGCAAGTTGGCCGGGTTACCCGCTGCATCCGAAGCATCAAGCCCGGTGTCCGGGGTTCCGGCAACTGCTTCATCATCAGCAGATGCTTCTTCATCACCCGATGTTTCTGAGCTGGCAGCCATCATGGCGGCAGCATCAGCACTACGCGAAGGAACTGCACCTGCATCCTTGACGTATCCGGCTTCACCGGCATCAAGGTCAAGAGCGCCGGCATCCGTCGTCATGCTGACGCCACCGTCATTAACTGCAATGTACAAACCGTCTTTCAGGTCTTTACCCACCACCTTGGAGTAGGCCATACAATCGGCAGCGCAATACACTGCATCGTAGTCGGTGCCGCGAATACCAATGGTCGCAACCGGCGTTTTCACTCGGTAATTGGCTTTGTTTTCTTTGCCAATCGCACCGGTTATCGAGCGGAAGCCACCTTTTACCAGCGCAAAGAAACTGCGTGGTTCAGTTTCCTCGGCAAACGCCGTCGCAGTGTTCGAAGCACTCGCTGGCATGCGAAACTGTTCAATGACAAATTCCGTGCCCGGGCGTAATGCCAGCAAACCGCCGTCGGCCATTTGCAGTTGAACGCGTCCGTTTGAAGAAGTGATCACGGTATCGCCGGAGTCTACAGAACTTCCTTTGACTAGCGCCTTGCGATCCCCATCGGGAGAAACGGTAAACGCCTTACCATAAACAAAAATTGCTTTACCGGCATCCGCTAAGGACAACGCCGGAAAAAACAATGAGAACGTTATCGCGATGGATAATGCGTATTTAACAATAGTTTTGTTCATCTCAATTACCTGGTCTGTGCAAGAAAAAGGGTGCCTTTAAAGCTTGCAACCATACTAGTGAAAATATTAGTTTTTCGCCGTGATAGTCCTCACGTCTGAAACGATAAAACCGTGACGAATGTCTGAAATCAGTGAAACTGGTAGTTTATCCGGACTTTTGCTTCGAATCTTTCGTACGCGAATATGTCAACAAAGGTGTCATTCAGTGAGTACGACAGAGTATGTGAAAACGTCCAGTTGGGGCGGAACATCCAGTCCAGACTCGCTATGCCACGATACAGGTCATCGGCCCGAGGTGCGGTGAAGCGTTGCTCAAAAAAGACCTCATCATAACTGCTGTCCTGGTAATACATGGACAGGTGGCTGCGTACACGAGGTGAAAAAATCCATGTGAGACTTGCGCTGGCATAACCAAAATCGCGGGCATAACGTGAATCAGCTTGCTCGGGGTCTTCGGTACCATAGCCAATCCGCACCGACAACGCCCCGCGCTTGTCGGGCCCAAAATCGAGGCTACCCATCAACCCGAGCAAACCGCGATTTACATCTTTAACTTTCAACTTGTCGCCATAACGAATGATGCCAAAATCTCCGGTAATCCCGATTTTCCAGTCATCTGTCAGACGTCGCAGCCAGATGCCGGACAGATTAACGCCCCGGCTGTTGCTGTCACCATCCACTTTTAGATCATAGGCTGACAATCGCAGCATCTGGGTATCCCCGTCTACACGGCGGGTCAGACCCACGTTCAACGTGCTCACGGTTGAATCCACAAATGACGCCAGCGAATTACTGCGGTGTTGCAGGCCCACCGCAGCGGTCAGCGCAAGGCGGCGCGAGAAGCGATAGCCCATGCCGGCATTTAGCCCCGCCGCAAAAAAATCACTGTCCTGTTCGCGGCTTTGGGCATCCAGGTCGAACCCCAGAAAATTCTCTGCCACCGTGGCGCTGTTAACGTTACTGTCATAACCTGCTGCCGTATGGACGTTCAGATAACGACTGAAACGGGACGCCCGCGAGCGTACTTTTATGACCTGCCGCAGTTCCGCAATCGCGTTGCGTGCTTTTTCAGGCGGCCGCGTGTTTGCCAGAAGGTCAAGCTGCTCCGATGCTTTGACATAATTTTCCATACCCAGCCACGCTCGCGCCATATCCAGCCGCGCCCCATGAAAAGACGGATTCGCAAGTAACAGCCGTTCAAATACCAAAATGGACTCGGCATAGGAGCCCGAGTCAAGCAGGGCCAGCGCCAGTGGGTAATCATATTCTGGTTGCCCACCTCGTGCGTACTGCAGCGGCCGTAACAAAGCGAGCGCCCCCCGACTGTCACCTTGCTCAATCAGTTGATGGGCCTGTTCGACTACAGTTGGGGTTTGCGCCACCAATCCTGTCGTTGTAGCAAAGCTCATAATCGTTATGAGGATTGAAATGAAGCGTGTAAATGTCACAATAAAGCAGTCCTTTGTTCTACCGGAATTGGATAATCACAGTCGGTGGGATAATGCCACAACCGTTAAATCCCGCACAGAAAAACAGCACGCCGGATGTGTCGTTTTCCAATTCGTATCATACGGATAGCGCCACCATCATGTGTGATCACGGTCACAGTATTCTGTTAACATGGCGATAACATGATGCGCAATATGAACAAGCAATTAGCTCCCGAACTTACAGTTGCGGCGCTCGCTGAGCATCAAGGTAAATTTCTGATGATCGAGGAGCGAGTCAACGGCGTACTGGTAATTAATCAGCCAGCCGGTCATCTGGAGAATTGTGAAACCCTGGTCGATGCCGTTGCCCGAGAGTGCTTTGAAGAGTCCGGGTGGCAGTTTGAAGCAACTGATCTGTGCAGTATCTTTTCCTGGGTGCATCCCCGCCGGAACGTTACCGTCGTCCGTTTCGTTTTTTGTGGCACCGCCTTGAACCACGACCCCGCGGCCAGGCTGGACGATGGCGTGCTGCGGGCATTGTGGATGACCCCTAACGAAATATTTGCGCAACGTGCGCGGCTGCGCAGCCCCATGGTGGAACAGGCCGTGCGCGATTATCTGGACGGCAAGCGGTTTCCACTTGATCTTGTCACCCACATTGATCATCCGACTCTAATGGAGCGCGCCCGCCGCACGGCAAGCTGAGCGGTTCCGCTGTTGTGGCACCAGGGCGACTGCGGTAACCAGTCTGCCCTGTCTCTCGTGATCTGGTATTTTATCGCCCATGACATCACCCAAAGTTATTGTAGGAATGTCCGGCGGCGTGGATTCGTCGGTCGCAGCTTTGTTGCTACAGCAACAAGGATACGCCGTGGAAGGGCTTTTCATGGTGAACTGGCAGGAGGATGAGGAGGCCTACTGCAGCGCCGCTGATGACCTGCAGGATGCGCGCAGGGTCTGCGATGTACTCGGTATACCGCTGCACCAGGTGGACTTTTCCGCGCAATACCGTGCGCAGGTGTTCGACTATTTTCTAGCAGAATACCGCGCAGGGCGTACGCCCAATCCGGATGTTCTGTGTAACCGTGAAATAAAATTCGGCACCTTTTATGACTATGCCCGTCGTCTGGATGCCGGTTATATCGCCACTGGCCATTACGCGCGTGTAGAGGTCAGCAAGACACAGGTGCAGCTGTTGCGCGGCCGGGATACGGCCAAGGATCAAAGCTATTTTTTACACCAGGCGCCGAGTGATGCGTTGCGCAGAACATTGTTCCCGCTGGGTCAGTTGACAAAAAATGAAGTACGCAATATGGCATTCGAGCATGGGTTGCATAATCATGCCCGGCGCGACAGCACGGGCATCTGTTTTATAGGAGAACGCCCGTTCAAGGAGTTTTTGTCGCGTTACCTGCCCGCCCAGCCCGGCGATATCGTGACTGATGACGACACGGTAGTGGGCCGCCACGACGGGCTCATGTTCCACACCCTTGGACAGCGCCAGGGCCTTGGAGTCGGTGGACTGCAAGGTTACCCGGACGGACCCTGGTACGTGGTTCACAAGGATATTCCAGGCAACCGGCTCATCATTGGCCAGGACGGTAATCACCCGCTGTTATTAAGCCGCCGGGTAGTTACCGGACCGGTCCACTGGGTCAATCAACCCGGGGCGGGCCGGCTGCAGATCAAGATTCGCTATCGCCAGAAGGATCAGGATGGCGTGCTCACCATCACACCGGAAGGCGGCGACATCCAGTTTGACTCACCCCAGCGCGCGGTGGCGCCAGGCCAGTTTGCCGTGTTTTATGACGGTGAGCAGTGCCTCGGTGGCGCAGTGATCGAGTCATATCACTCGCAGTGATCCCGGATATTGCTGCTTCGGGCAACTCTTGCGGTGACCGCCACGGCACAATCCATTATAATTTGACCGCTCTTACAATCCCTGTACGACACCGCCGTGAGGCTACGCCGTACCGAACTAAATACCTCCACAGCATTGGACATGACTATGACCCATTACAAAGAATCCGCACGCTCAACCCTGAGTGTTGGCGGCAACGACTATGAGATTTTCAGACTTGACAGCATTCCGGGTGTCGATCTGGGCCGGTTACCCTACTCGCTCAAAATACTTCTGGAAAACCTGCTGCGGTTCGAAGATGGTGTGGATATAACCAAAGACGATATTGATGCACTGGTCAACTGGGATGCCAAAGCGGCTCCCAGCCAGGAAATCGCCTTCACCCCCAGTCGCGTGATACTCCAGGATTTTACCGGGGTGCCGGCGGTGGTGGATCTTGCCGCGATGCGCGATGCCGTGGTGCAACTTGGCGGGAAGGCCAGCGATATCAATCCGCTGTCGCCGGCAGAACTTGTCATCGATCACTCTGTGCAGGTCGACAACTTTGGCTCTATCGGGGCGCTGGCCAAAAACAACGCAATAGAATTTTCGCGCAACAGGGAACGTTACTCTTTTTTACGCTGGGGTCAGCAGGCGTTCGAAAATTTCCGCGTCGTACCGCCAAATACCGGCATTGTGCATCAGGTTAATCTTGAATACCTGAGCCGCGTGGTGTTTGACCAAGTCAACAATGGTACGCGACAGGCCTACCCCGATACTTTAGTGGGGACTGATTCGCACACGACGATGATCAACGGTCTTGGCGTACTTGGCTGGGGCGTCGGTGGCATCGAGGCGGAAGCCGCCATGCTGGGTCAGGCTATCACCATGCTCATTCCTCAGGTGGTCGGTGTAAAACTCACCGGCACATTGCCTGAAGGCGCCACAGCAACGGATCTGGTCCTGACAGTCACCGAAGCGTTGCGCAACACGGGCGTCGTCGGTAAGTTTGTCGAATTTTTCGGCGACGGTGTCGCCAGCTTGCCGCTGGCAGATCGCGCGACGCTGGGGAACATGTCACCGGAATTTGGCAGCACCTGCGCGATTTTCCCAATTGATAGCGAAACACTGGCTTATTTGCGTCTGTCCGGTCGCGATGAGTCGCACATAGAACTGATCGAGCAGTACGCGCGCGAACAGCATCTGTGGCGCAATGATGACAAAGAAGCGGATTATTCAACCGTTGTCAACATCGACCTGGGCACGATAGAACCCAGCATTGCCGGACCGAAGCGCCCGCAGGACCGTATTCCCTTGCGCAGTGCCAGCTCGAAGTTCGCAAGTTTGATGGAGCCGATCCTGAAACACCGGACACCGGATGACAAAGGTACCGCCAATGTCGGCGGCAAGTTTGATATCAGCGACGGCGCCGTATTAATCGCGGCCATTACCAGTTGCACCAACACCTCCAACCCGGCGGTGATGGTTGGTGCCGGCCTGCTGGCACGTAATGCTCATAAACGCGGTTTGACGTCCAGGCCGTGGGTCAAAACCAGCCTGGCACCCGGATCAAAAGTCGTGACCAATTATCTCGAAAAGGCCGGCCTCGTGGACGATCTGCAGGCACTTGGATTTCACACGGTGGGTTACGGCTGTACAACCTGCAT
>JABDLQ010000466.1 GCA_013002925.1 Gammaproteobacteria bacterium
ATGCCGACCCTGATATGTCGGCCTCAATTGTAGCGACCGGATGGTGTGCATGTCAGATTTGCGGTGTTTAACTGTTTTTTTGCTGTCCATGATCGTGGTGTCAACACCAGGTAATACCGCGGCGGACTTCGACTGGCAGGAAGTTCACAGCGACGGGAATATCGTCGTAAAACAGCGAGACGTGCCAGGCAGCGGTTACAAAGAAACACAGGGAAGGATGCAAACCGATGCCAGTCTGTTTGCCATTTTAGCGGTGCTCAAGGACAGCTCAGCCTGCGCAAAGTGGTTGTACAAATGTAAACACGGTGAAACGGTCAGCACAATCAGCACGGCAGAGCGCGTGTATTACACCGTCATCGATGCACCATTGTTACTGCGGGATCGTGACATGTATGTACGTTCCAGGGTGGCCTGGGACCCAACACGCGAGCGCATCGATATTGCACTTTCAGGAGTTGCCGGGTACGCACCGGAGCGCAAAGGCACAGTACGAGTGCAGGATCTGCGCGGTCAGTGGGTCGTGCAGCGAACGGCCGACGATCACTTGCTACTGATTTACCAGATTTATTCCAACCCCCAGGTCGTACCCAAAAGCGCAGCTAACCGTATGATGATCAGGTCTGTTTCTGACACCTTAAAAAATGTCAGCCGACTCGCGCGTTCAAAAAAATATTCGGCAGCCAGTCTGTCTGCAGAAGAGCTGGATGCCCTGACACAAGTCAAGTAGCTGTGCAGCAATAACACGGTCCATGGTCCTCGAGACCGGCCGTGTGATGGCATCGCAGAACTCAGATGATCCGATACCGTTGCGGTGGCGCGGGTACCAGCGGGTAGTGTCACCGCCTGCGCTTCCAGGCAAGCTCCACACGTTACAGTGAATTGTCCGGTTTGATTTTGCTGAATCGGGCAAGGTTTGTAATTGGCTGGCGCGTGGCCGGGAGCCGCGCCTGACCCAGGTATTGATGATATTCCTGCCAGCACGAGCGCCAGAATTTCCTGAACGTATAGCCACCGGAGTGTAAAACGTGACGGTGTTCAATATTCACAACCAGCACAGCTCCGGCAAACAATAGCTGGTGACCCCGGCGCAGCAAAATCGATTTTATACGTGATTGCTGACGGTGGAAGCAGCGCAGGATAGATGCTTCAAATTCGACGTGCGCGCGTTCGTCGCATAACAATTTGCTGCAGATGCAGCGCAATACGACAGAGCCGCTTTGCTGCTGTAATGCACGGTAGTATACAAGTGCAATCAATTCGGCGGTGATAAGCACCGACAACAGTGTTTCATAATTTGCCAGGCGACGCAGACGCCGGAATACGCCATCGGTCCAGTCCCTGGATTTGCAGGCAATCCCGTGGGTGTACATGAACCGGCCTAACAAGGTCGCGTGATGTTGCTCTTCTTTGATAAAAAGACGAGTTATCGCGCCGAGTTCCGGGCGTCCGACCGATTGTCCAAAGTTGTCTGCCAGTTGTTGCAAACGTTTTCCCTCCGAGCTTTCGCCCAACTGAAACGTGGCGACAGACCGGCTAATGCGTGTTTTTTCAGCGTAACTCAACACCTCTGGTTCGCGCCACGGTACATGTGCCGGGCTCCTGGCATTGCGTTCGAAATAGTCCAGCCAGATTTTCAGATTCAGTTTCATGGTGACCTCGTTGTTTTAAATTGCACTATGCCGGTCAATACAGGCAGCGCTGTGGGCACAAAATGACGAATCATGGCAAGTTCAGCAAATCCGCATGAAGCAACGCTTTGTGCAATAATTGAGCGCCCGCTTTCGCCTTGCCACAGTGGATGATGCGTTCTGAAAACCCTGGTCATTCAGTCTCACCGACAACCCCTGCCTCACGACTGGTTGGTGCAGTGCGTTGCATCGGTGCGTGACTGGTCGGATACGCAAGGCTACGATTACCTGTGGCTGGATGACGAATTGTTCGCTGTCGTTCCTGCAAATATCCGCGAGAAAACCGTGCAGCAGCCTGTTGTCGCTACGGATCTTGCGCGCTTGCTGCACCTTCAGCGAGCGCTGAAAAAGGGTTACGACTCCGTGGTGTGGTGTGATGCGGATACGCTTGTGATCGACCCGCAGCAATTGCTTTTGAGCGCATCGCCATTTGCCGTCGGCCGCGAAGTCTGGGTGCAGATGGAAACGGAATCACCCCCGGCAAGACCGCGAGCGTTTGTAAAAGTACACAACGCCTTTATGCAGTTTGACAGGAGCAATGTTTTTCTGGATTTTTACTGTGACGCTGCATTGCGCATGCTGGAACGTCATCCGGCACCTTTTGTCAGTCAGTTGATTGGCCCCAAACTATTGACGGCGCTTCACAACATTGTGGCGTTGCCAGTCATGGAAACGGCAGCGGTGTTGAGCCCGGCAGTGGCGCTCGATATGCTCAATGCCGGTGGCCCCTGTCTGGATCTGTTTTGCCACAAATCACGCCAGATTCCGGCGGCGCTCAATCTGTGTGCATCGTCAGTGACGCGGGGCGAGCTGACGGACTTCCAGATGCACGAGGTTTGTGAAACGGTACACCGCCAACATGGCAGTATATTTGGGAGGTGTGCAGTTGACCCCGCATGAACAGGAAACCAACCCCTATGCCGTTGGCGTGACGGTTGAAGCGGGCATCGATCGCACCGGGGACCTGTACGATTCCCAAAGCGCGATGGGTGCATTGCTCGGCGGTGCCTGCGGAGCAATTCTGGGCATCGTATGTTTTGAAGCCATTGCGATTTATCTGAATGCACAGATAGCGTCGAGCGGACTAATCGTTTTCGGTGTCATTGTAGGATTGTCGGTGCGCAGTCTCGGCCGCGGCTTCGAGTTGATGTTCCGGTTGATTGCGGTTTACTTCACGTTTGTTGCCCAGGTCTGGCTGGTGCTGCGG
>JABDLQ010000421.1 GCA_013002925.1 Gammaproteobacteria bacterium
ATATTGTGATACTCGCAGGCGTTACCTACAAGGGCGTTGCCGTGATGGAATCCGTAGAGTTTTGCGGTCTTGCCTGTCATTCGGTGATGGAACCCGAACACACGGCCTACCAGCGCTCTTCGCACTCGCGGGTTGCCTGTGCCGAATGTCATATTGGTCCGGGCGCCGACTGGTTTGTCAAATCGAAGCTCGATGGGGCCTGGCAACTAGTTGCAGTAGCCTTCGACCTGTATCCACGCCCGATTCCAACACCGTTGCACGATCTGCGTCCGGCCCGCGAAACCTGCGAACAATGTCACTGGCCAACTCGCTTCGTCGGCGACAAACTGACCATCAGCAAGCATTATGCGGAGGACGAAAATAATACCGAGCTTACGACCGCATTATTGCTAAAGGTCGGTGGCGGCGAGACGGGTCAGTCGCACGGAATTCACTGGCATGTGGACGAGGGTGTGAAGATTCGTTACCGCTCCGATCTCTCACGCGAAGATATTTATGAGGTCGAATTTACCAATGGAGACGGAGAAACTAAAATTTATACCGACAGACGCGCACCGGAGGAGGGTGGCGAGTGGCGTACGATGGATTGTGTCGATTGTCACAATCGGCCAAGCCACAAATATTATGCACCGGATTTCGAGATCAACCGCGCAATCCGAACCGGCCTGATCGATCGCTCGTTGCCATTTGTAAGACGCGAGGCACTACGCGTTATTGACGCAAAACATTCGTCGCATGAAGAAGCCCGCAGTGTGATCGCAACTGAGCTGACGAATTTCTATACCGAAAACTACCCGGAAATCGCAACCAAAGATGCCGCAAAAATCAACGCAGCCGCAGAAACGCTCGGCGATTTGTATGCGTTAAACGTTTTCCCCAACATGAAAGTATGGTGGAATACCTATCCGGAGCACATCGGACACGAGCAATCGGAAGGTTGCTTTCGCTGCCACGGCAGACGGCTGCGCACGGAAGATCGCGAAACCATCTCCAAGGACTGTGAAACGTGCCATACAATCCTTGCAGATGAGGAAGAAGATCCCAAGCTGCTCTCATTCATTAACCAGCAGTAACAGAATTAAGCGGCAATGAGACGAATCGGCAGTAGTCTGTTGACGGACATCCCTTCCCCTGTGAAATGCGCTGGTGACGCACTTTGCGATTACCGGAGCGGTGGCTGGCTTCAATGATCCTGTCGGTGGATCGCCACAAAGCCTGGGGTTTTAACGCTACATCGCGTTAGCTTTTGATGCGGGTAAAAAATTCCAGAAGAACTTTATTGACGACGGCCGGCTTTTCCAGGTTCACAGCATGGCCGGCGTCCGGCACCATGACCAGGTGTGCGCCGGCAATCCCGTTATTCAGGCGATGTGTGGCGTGACGTGAGGTCGCCTGGTCCTGTTCTCCGGCAATAATCAGTGTCGGTTTCTGAATTTTGTACAGATCGTCATACAGCGGGCCGCGCGCCAGCAATCCGGCAAGTACCCGCGCAATATGATGGCGATTGATACGCGCGAACTCCTTTTCCCAGTGCGCAATTTGTTCCGCATGGACTGCATCCGCCAGATAGTCAGGGGAAAACAGCGTGCGCATGATGGTCGGAATGACAAAGCGCATTCCGAACAACTTTATCCGCAGTGCGTGCCGCTTGAGTTTGCGTTTGTTGGTTACCGGTGACTCGCCTGCGGTGGTGCCGATAAGTACCAGCGATTTGACCAGTTCCGGGCGCTGCATCGCGATATGCATCGCGACTATGCCACCGATGGAGTGTCCGACAATATGGCATTCACCGTAGCGTCTGACGTCGATGAACTGAATGACATCGCGCGCAATAGACTCCGGGTCATAATCGCGCGGTGGCGCCGAGCTTTGCCCTTGCCCCCGCAAATCGACTGCCACACACCGGTAGCGATCCCTCAACGCAACGAATTGCTGATGAAACTGGCGGCAATTAAAATACAGGCCATGCAAAAACAAAACAGAATGCTGACCGGTTCCATGTTCCTCATAGAACAGATTGCAGTCATTTATCATGATATTGGGCATGGTTTATTACTCCGGCCGGGACAACACGCCGTTTGCGCTTATGCGTGGAGCCTGCTTGCCAAAGTCTTCTTCGCTGAGTCGCTTGATGAGTAATGCAGCTTCATTGGCAGGATCAATTTTTGGTCCGCCCGGGCGGCTTTGCCGGGTTGAAATAATACGCCCGTCAAGAAATGCACCCGTTTCGTCCATCCGCAGTTTAAGAATCGGGGCGAGCCCCTTGATTCCCTGAATACTGATGCCCTGATACGTGTTGAAGTTACCCAGGCTGTAAGCAATCAGCCGGTCCCGATACAATTCCAGACCGCGTGGCACATGAGGCCCGTGACCGATCACAAGGTCTGCGCCTGCATCGATAACCCGGCGCGAAAATTCCACCACGTTGCCCCGCTTCTCGCCGTAGTAAAATTCCGTATCAAAGGTGACGTGCAGCGCATCGACACCTTCGGCACCACCGTGAAATGACACCAGCACAATATCGTGACTGGCGGCCAGCGTTGCCACCTCGCTGACAGCCTCAGTGATGTTGTTGATGTCGTAGGAACCCGGGTTTGGTGCGAACGCGATCATGGCAATCGTATAGTCGTTGTGGCGCCAGCTGGCGATATCACCGATGCGACCGGAATGGGTAATGCCCAGTGCGTCCAGCGCCTGCATGGTGGCGGTGCGCCCTTCTTCACCGAAATCACGGGCATGGTTGTTGGCGAGACTTAACACATCAAAACCAGCTTCTGCAAAAT
>JABDLQ010000082.1 GCA_013002925.1 Gammaproteobacteria bacterium
GCGAAGACGTGAGTCTGGCGTTCGGTGCGGAATATCGCGACGAAGAATTTACGATCAAGGCCGGCCAGGTTGAGTCATACATCGATGGCGGTCTGGGCGCCCAGGGCTTCAGCACGTCAACGAATGGTTTTCCCGGTTTCTCACCGGCCATCTCTGGCGATTTCAGCCGTTCAAACTACGCCATCTACGCCGATCTCGAATGGGATGCGTCTGATGATGTGATCATTGCGACGGCAATTCGCTATGAAGATTTTGAAGATTTTGGCACCACCACAAACTTCAAGCTTGGCGGCAACTGGCAGGCTACTGATCAGTTCGGTATGCGTGGCACGTTCAGCACCGGCTTCAAAGCGCCAACGCCTGGTCAGCTGAACGCCTCCAATATTTCAACCCAGTTTGTGGGTGGCATGCTGACAAACCAGGGTGTGATTCCCGCCAACAACCCGGTTGCTCAACTGCCTCCTGCCAATGCGGTTCCGCTGCAACCTGAGGAATCTACGAGCTTTACCGCTGGTGTATTCTTTGCGCTTGGGCCTGTTGATGTCACCATTGATTACTTCAACATTCAGGTCGATGATCGCCTGAATCTGTCAAGTCAATTTACGATTGGCAATGGTCCCGGACAAATCGACCCGGCGGCCGTGGCGGCACTGGCAGCCCAGGGTATCGACACATCGGATATCACCTCGTTCAGTTTCTTCACTAATCAGTTCGATACTGAAACCAAGGGCTTTGACATCGTCGGTACAGCATCCACGGAATGGTCAAACGGCGCGATCACGGACTGGAATCTGTCATTGAATACGACAGATACCGAAGTGATCCGACGCAATGCAGCCTTGCTGGATAATACCCGGGTCAGACTCATTGAAGAAGGCACGCCAGACACCCGCTGGAATTTCACTGCGAATACCACCGTTGGACAATTCCGTGGCCTGGTACGTCTGAGTCATTATGGTGAGTTCTTTGACAACGAAGCTGGCGGCGCCGTATTCGATGATACGACGCTCGTTGATCTTGAGTTTGGCTACGACATCAATGCCAGCTCAACGGTGGCTCTGGGTGCGCGTAACGTGTTCGATGAGCAGGGCTGTTCGCAAAACGAGTGTGGCACATACCCATCAACTGTGCTTGGTCTGCAGTACAGCCAGTTTTCACCGTTTGGATTTAACGGTGCCTACTGGTACGGTCGCTACCAGTACAGCTTTGGCGGCAATTAGACACGAGGCGTAAACCACGTGCATGAAAAAGCCCCGGGGGTGCCCCCGGGGCTTTTTTTTGTTATGCATCGTTGGAAGCTGCCCCTCGCATTGGATTGCAACGATCTCAATGGTAGTCTGCCACTCAATGATTGCCGATATTTTCATAGTGCAATAAATCATGCAGCCCAACGACATCATTGAATTCTGGTTCGAAGAATTGAGCCCCAAAGACTGGTGGAAAAAAAATCCGGAGCTCGATGCTCGTATCAGTGAGCGGTTTTTATCCGTGCATTCCCAGGCTGTTTGTGGAGAACTCCACGACTGGCGCAACACTTCACACGGCAGGCTTGCGGAGATCATTGTTATCGATCAGTTCTCCCGCAACATGTTTCGCGGTAAACCCGAATCCTTCGCCAGCGATAATGTGGCGGTCGTTCTGAGTCAGGAAGCAATTCGGGCCGGTGCTGATAAACCACTCAATAACAATGAGCGTGCGTTTTTGTATATGCCGCTCATGCACAGTGAGTCACGGCGGGTACATGAATTGGCGATGATCATGTATGACCAGCCTGGCCTTGAAAACAACTTCAATTTTGAAAAAAAGCACCTGGCGATTATCGATCGATTCGGTCGGTATCCCCACCGCAACAAGATTCTCGGACGCACTTCAACATCGGAGGAAATTGAGTTTCTGCAAGGTCCGGGTTCTTCGTTCTGAGGCAAATAAATCTGACGGGCGACCGGTGCTGATTCTACCAGGGGTGTGGACCTGGTCTGATAGTGTTAGTTAGATCAATTCCTGATCTGCAACCGCTCACCGGTTGACGGGATATGCCATCTGCTTCTTGATGCGCTCTGATTCCGAAAACAGCAAAAGCGACATTGACGGAAATGAGGCAGATGGAGGTGTACCAGGCACAAAGTCAGGGTCAACCGGGCGGTCGGTTACAAACAAATTTCATCGCCCGTCAACTATTTCCGCGGTCCGTCCTGCTTTAACCATCGATGAATAGCAATGCAACCACACGTTTCGAGCTGATCGCTTTGCTGTTTGCGGCGTTATGCAAGCATTTAAAAAATAACTTTTGGCCGGAGCTTTGCGGCTCCGGGGCGTGCGCTTAACTCCTGTCTCAGGCGATTTCCGGTCATCGGCTCGGTGGGGTTGGCAGGGCCTCCAACGGCGACTTCTTCAAGAATCTGTCCGAGACTGTCGCGTCCTCGCAGTTGGTAGCCACGGGCATTGCGTCGTGCGTGGATAAGTTCATGACCCATGATGAGTTCGTTCGGTGTATATTTATGCCCACTTCCGGGATCCCATTCAATCGTGGTACTGGAGCCGTTGCCGGGTTTGTCAGGGACCCAGGATGCAGGGCTTCCGGGCGCACCTTTTCCCGGGTTTGGGCCATTGCTATGTGGAAGAGGGTCCTGGGATCTGGCTTCTGCCGGGTTATGTTCCCATGCTGCCGCAACCCATCGGCCCTTGCCCCTGCGCAGGGTTCTTTGCGTGATGCCTGTAATCCAGACCATTTTACCCGTGGCCTGGATGTCGGCGACAATGTCTTTGCCGGTGCCCGTCGTCATCAAGCTATTCAGGGTGTCGACTGTTCTTCTGACAAATCCTGACCAGCCGACCACACAGATGCAGCCATACTTTAAAACCGTCTTTTTTGTGGCCGGGATCGAACCCATATGCGCACGGGATTCGGCGCAGGCAGGTCCTTGCGCCACACGCCATCTCGGCCCCATACCCGCTGGTCCGGGGCTGTCCAGTGATCCGGTCGCTTTGCAATGGCCCTGTATCATGACCTGCCTGCTGATGGTGTTTGCCAGAAAACGATGCGGCGCATAAACAGGTTATGCGCTATCAGCACAGTAAATCATAAGATGTTTTTGACGTCCACGCGGTACTGACAATTACGGTGGAAAGGGAACCCAAATATCAGTTTTTTTAGTAATTAATTCTCTGACAGCCAGTGTCCGGTAACGTCGAGAGCGGCCAAATAAAGACAGGGACGAGAGCAACGCCTTCTTTGTCAGGGTGCTAAACCACTCGGTCCCGGTGTGCCCAGAAAGAAAAACGGAAATAACGAGATATCCAGAAAATTGACGATGTCATCACCGTTTAGATCGGCATCCGGGTTCCACTGAGGAGCACCCGGTACGCCCAAAAAAGCTGATGTCAGCGGTGCATAGTCCAGAAAGTTAACGACGCTGTTATTATCAAGATCCGGATCGCACAAATTACCATAGCCATCGCCATTGGAGTCATACTGCGTTGGGTTGAAATCAAAGATGCAGTTATCCATAAAACTCCTGATGCCATCGTCGTCATCATCAGGTGCCGCAAAAAAACCGGCCTGTAATTGATAGCCGGTACTTACCGATGCGCCAATCGCAGTTGCCTGCATTACAGAATCCGTCATGGTGTAATTGCTTGAGAGCATCGTACCACCGCCACCGTCATTGACGTCCCAGGCAATGGAGAAATTGGGGCTGGCCATAATTTGTGCCGCGGTTGTTGTACCGAATGACAGGACAAGCAATCCCAGTGGCACGATGAATAATTTTTTTGTGGCCATAAGAGTGCCCGTGATCGATAGGGTCAACATGGGTGCATCTGTGATTAGAGTATACACGCGGAGCGACTGCCGGATTTATGGGCTAGATCCATTCCAACAGCTGGGGTTGGTGATCAGCGTGGTTGCCAATAAGCTAATCAATAAATCTCGCGTTGATAGATGCGGCGCGCATTGCCGGAGTAGATACCAAACGTGGCGATGCCGGTCGGGTCCTCGAGGCCGGGCGTGGCTGCGTTCCAGTCGAATTCAAGCCAGGCCGGTACATCGGCGCTGATCGTGACGCTGCCATCGTTACCTGCGCCGGGTGCGGCAAGAAACAGGTTGAAATCTCCACCGAGCGGTGGCGTTCGATAGCGTTGCGCCAGCGGCCCCGCGGAGCCACACCCTGCGCCGCTGGCGCCGGGAGCGCCGGTGTCGAGCACACAGGTCTCACCAGCATTCAGTGAACCGGCCCAGGCGCCCAGTGACAGCGGCGTACCGGTCGTGCAATTGTCTGCGGTATGCGTAACGAACCCGGTCGCCGCACTGACAAACACCTGGCTGGTTTGTGGTACCGTGAGATTGACCAGCTCGGAGCCGAGCGCATTGGCCAGATGTATTCGTCCATAAACCATTTGCGCGCCGGCGTCGAACGCGATACCACCACCGCCACCAAACACCACGGGGTTCGAAGCCGGACTGACGTTGTCCGCATCCAGCACATCGATACTCAGGCGGATATCGGCATCAAAGGGCGCTTCGGGTGTGGTGCGCACAAATTTCAGACCGCTGCCTCCACTAAAAGCCAGGGTGGCAACACCGCCGCCGGCATCCGTGATGACCGGGTCGATGGCCGGCGCCGGCAAGCCTGCCGTGTCAAGCGCATGACCGACCGCAACGTACGACCGGTTTTGTACCGTGGTATTGGTCAACTTGAAAAAGGCGCCGGTATAATTTTGCGTGACAGACGCGGTGGCTGCACGCGCGGTCAGGGTGATTCGGGGTGCCAGTGAGTAATTAAACGTTTCGCCAATATAGGTGAAGCCACCGCTTGCACAGGCGGTTCCAAATGCCGGGGAATTGAGTGCCACATCGAAGTGATCCGGAATAAATCGCCCGACATTACCCGATACCGTTCCAGTGACATTGCCTCCGGACAAATAGTCGCCATCACCCACTGAAGGGGTCAGCGTAATAATCCCGACTTCGGGCCAGTTAAAGTCGATGCCGGTTGCCGTACCACCTGTGAACACACCAAAACCGGTGCCGGCTGTCACCGGTGGATTAACACCGGCGACCGGCGCCACCAGAGTCGATGTGAGTGACACGCTTTCAGCGATCGCTTCACGCCCATAATTCGGCGTCGGGTCGCCTTCTGCATCGAGGGCGGTCACCGTGACAGCAAACGGCTGTCCGGCCGGTAGAAAGACGGGTCCCGCGGG
>JABDLQ010000107.1 GCA_013002925.1 Gammaproteobacteria bacterium
TGTGTTCAGCAATGATGGTGAGTCCTCGTTCGAGACGGCATTTGCAAATCAGGGGCTCAAGCCCGACGTGGTGTTTACCGCAAGGGACGCTGACGTCATCAAAACCTACGTTCGCATGGGGATGGGCGTCGGTGTGGTCGCCAGCATGGCCCACGAACAGGAAGAAGAAGAGTTGGTGTCCATCGATGCCAGAACACTGTTTCCGCGGTGCCTGACGTGGATCGGTTTTCGCAGAGATGCCGTGCTAAGAGATTATATGTTTGAATTTCTGCAGTTATTTGCGCCACATTTGACACCCGAAATCATTCGTTCGGCTCACGAGGCGCCGGACCAGACCCATGTTGAGCGCCTGGTCAAAAATCTGCACATCCCGTTTCGTTCACGCACTACCACAGGATAGCGCCGCCCCCGGAGCCTGTCAGCGCAATGCCACCGGAGTTAGTCTCACTGGGGAACCCGCCGCCTTACCAGCCCACTGGATCATTGCTCCCTGGCCATTGCAGTGGCACGTCAGGTGCGAGATACCGTTATCCGCTGAGAGGTCCAAAGGGGAGTCGGTGCCGTCGGCGCTGCGCTGATCAAGCAAAATGTGCTGAACCGGGTAGCTGCACCATCATCGGTGCATCATCGAAGGCTCGCTCATAATTTTGCAAGATCAATTTCATGTATCCCGCATTCACGGGTCAGCCCCTGAAAACGTAGTTCAGAATGATCACTGACCTCGAGCACCGAGCGAGTGCTGTGATAGTCGCCTATTGACAGATAGCCTTTTTCCCACAGTGGGTGGTACGGCAGGTTATGGTGTTTTAAAAACTTGTGGATATCGCGATCTGTCTGATCAATGACAGGATGCACCTTCCAGCGCGCCTCCGTGCCTTCGAGAATCTGCCGGCCGGCGCGCCCTGAAGACTGACTGCGTCGCAAACCGGCAAACCAGGTGCTCACATCCAGGTCTACAAGCGCGCGTTCCATCGGTGCAACTTTGTTCTCGGTATTGTAGTCTTTGATGCCGTCGATGCCCTGATCCCAGCGCTGCCCGTAGCGTGCTTCCTGCCACGCGGCACTGGTGTCCGGACGATAAACTTTGAGATTCAGCTGCAGGCGGTGTGTGAGTTCGTCGATAAACCGATAGGTCTCTGCAAACAGGTAGCCCGTATCAATCAGAATGACGGGAATACCAGGCTCGGCCAGCGTAACCAGCCGCAGCATGACTGCTGCCTGGGCGCCAAAACTCGAGGTCACTGCGTGCACCCCCGGCAAACACCCCATACTCCATGCAACGCGTTCTTCCGGCGATTTATTTTGCAGAGCATTGTTTGTAATTGACAATGCCTGTTCACGCGAGCCATGTTCATCTACAACAGAAATATCACGGGAGACGGTCTTCACAGCGTGATGCATGCAATTAGCCATGAGGGCGACTCTCCTCAACAATGCGCGCATCAATCACAAAATCGCCAAATCCTGAATAGTGCTGCTTTTGTTGTGCATACGATGCAAAAAGTTTATCCAGGCTGCTCAGTATCTGCGCCTCGTCAATATTTTCGCGATATAAAGAGTTGATCCGGTCTCCTGCGTGCGATCCACCCAGATACAGGTTATAACGACCGGGCGCTTTGCCCACCAACCCGATTTCTGCCACGTACGGCCGGGCGCAGCCGTTGGGACAGCCTGTCATACGCGTTACGATGGCTTCATCATCCAGCCCATGATGTTCGAGTTGGTGATGAATGCGGTCTAGTAATTCAGGAAGGTAGCGTTCACTCTCTGCCATCGCCAGGCCACACGTGGGAAAGCCAACGCAGGCCATAGATGCCATGCCTAGCGCATGGTGGTTAGCGGCCATCAGGCCATGCCGGCGCGCCAGCGATTCAATATGTTGCTTGTCAGCGGCGGCGACATTCGCAATCACAATGTTTTGATTGCCAGTGAGTCTGAACTCACCTCGATGTGTCTCGGCGATCTCCCGAACGCCTGTTTTCAGGGTTTTTGCAGCCGTATCGGTGACCCGACCGTTTTCAACGAACAGGGTAAGATTCCAGTGGTTCTCAGAAGCGGGTGACCATCCATATCGATCGCCATTGGCCACAAACTGGTAGTGTCGCTCCTTTGACAGTGTGATACCGGCACGCTCTTGTACCTGTTCACGAAACCACTCCAGACCATAACGGTCAATCGTGTATTTGAGCCGAGCGTATTTGCGTTCGCTGCGATTACCGAAATCCCGCTGCGTGGTTACGACCGCTTCGGCGACACTCAATACCTGGTCGGGTGTGCAAAACCCGATAATCGATGCCGTCCGCGGCCAGGTTTCCGGATCACCGTGGGTCATTCCCATGCCGCCACCGACCGCAACATTGTATCCAACCACGTCATCGTTTGCGGTAATCGCAATAAAACCGAGATCGTTTGTGAACACATCCACATCGTTTTGGGGCGGCACCGCAACCGCGATCTTGAATTTGCGGGGCAGATAGCTTGCGCCATAAATGGGTTCAACTTTGTCTGACACCCCTTGTTTATCTGACACCCCCTGGATCTTTTTACCGTCCAGCCAGATTTCATGATAAGCGGTCGTTCGCGGGGTCAGGTGATCACTGATCTGTTGTGCAGTTTTTAGCGCCTGCGCGTGACTATTGGTCAATTCCGGCGTTGCGGTACACATGACATTACGGTTGACGTCACCGCAGGCTGCCAGGGTATCGACCAGAGTCGAATTGATTCTTGCAACGGTATCCTTTAACCGACGCTTGATCACGCCATGATACTGCACCGCCTGGCGGGTCGTGATGCGCAGCGTATCGTTGGCGTGTGTTGTTGCCAGGTCATCCAGCACCAGCCATTGCCGTGTACTCACGACTCCACCCGGGATGCGCACACGCAACATAAAGCTGTACGCCGGCTCCAGCTTCTGCTTACGCCGTTCCGAGCGAAGATCCCGATCATCCTGTTGATAGATACCGTGAAACTTTGAGATATGCGTATCGTCCGCACGAATCGCCCCGGTGATGGAATCTGCAAGGCTCTCAACCAGCGTGCCGCGCAAGTAATCGCTACCGGTTTTGATGCGCTCCACATCGCTTGGTGGCTTGTCATTTGATGCTGTCATATCAGTAGACGTCACGCAGATACCGGCCATTCCGGCGCAGCGATTTGAGATACTCAGCCGCTGCCTGCCGGTCTTTACCGCCCTGTTCACCGATTACATCGAGCAGCGCCTGATGTACGTCCGGCGCCATCCGTTTGGCATCACCGCAAACATAAATGCAGGCCCCGTTTTGCAGCCATCGATACACTTCTTCGCCATGCTCTTTCAAACGGTGCTGAACGTAAATCTTGTCTGCCTGGTCACGTGAAAAAGCCACGTCCAGGCGCGTCAATCGACCGCTCTTCAGGTGCCGTTGCCATTCCAGCTGATACAAAAAGTCGTCGGCAAACGTGCGATCACCGACAAACAACCAGTTCGGGCCGCCTGCATCCACCGCATCGCGCTCGTCCAAAAAAGCGCGAAATGGCGCGACACCGGTACCAGCGCCAATCATGATCACCGGCGTTTGTGCGTCTGCTGGCAACCTAAATCGCGGATTGGGTTCAACGTAAACCTCAACTTTATCGCCGGCTTGCAGCTGCCGCCCAAGATAGGCCGAGGCGGCGCCGTAACGAGCCTCGCCGTTGGCCTTATATTGAACCACGGCAACCGTCAGGTGAACCTCATCTGCAAACACGGAGGGGCTTGATGCGATCGAATACAAGCGTGGTTCAAGCGGTCGCAGCACATCGACAAACTCCTGTGCTGACAATGCGTTACCCGGAGGATATTGCTTCAGAAGGTCAATAACCTGGTGCTTTTCGATAAACGCTGACAGATCTTTACGGCGGACAGGGTCTAATAATCCAGCCAGTCGGGGTGGGCAGGCAGTTTGTGCATAGCTCTCAACAAATTTGCGACTCAGCTGGGTGATTTCAAGTTTTTCGATCAGGGCGTCATGAATAGACATTACCTGGTCTGCGATCTGGACCTGGTCGTCAGGATCACATCCCAGCTCCGCGATGATGGAGTCGACCAGTTCGCTTGAGTTTTTGACGATGACACCCAGCGCATCGCCTGCCTGGTACGACAAGCCGCCACCACTCGTAGCGATCTCGATATGCCGAACATCTTTATCGGAATTACGCCCTGTGATTTTTTGCACCCCGATAATTTCAGCTGTTACCGGGTGTTCTTTAGCCGCTGCCTGCACTGCTGGTACAGGATGCAGCGGTGTAATTACCGCTCCTGGCGCGACGTCTGTCAGTTTGTCCCTGACCGCAGAAACCATGTTCTGTGACCAGGATTCTGCATCTTTGCTAAAGTCTACATCGCATTCGACCCGGGCAGACAGCCGGGTTGCACCCAATTCGGCGAGGCGCTCATCGACTTGACGGCCAGTTTCGCAAAAATATTCATAGCTGCTATCACCAAGTGCCAACACTGAAAATTGCAGATCGGGCAATCGTGGAGCACGCTTGCCCAGTAGAAATTCCACAAAATCTTCCGCGTCATCAGGCGGCTCACCTTCACCGTGTGTGCTGATCACTAGCAGTAAGATTTGTTCGTTTTTCAATTTTTGCACACGATAATCCAACATGCTGATCATCTGTACAACAGCACCACCCTGTTTTAGTGACGCCGCAATGCGAGTCGCAACGTTACGGCCATTACCGGTTTGCGAGCCATACAATACAGTGATTGTGACAGCATTCTGCGCAGCACTGTGCACCGCGACCTGATTTTCTGCAGCGGCCGGAACACGGGTTTGTGCAGTCGCCAGACCGGCGAGATAGCCGCTGGCCCACTGCAATTGCTCGTTGCTGAAACTGCTGATCGATGCATGCAGCTCATTAAGACTGGTGTGCGGCAACATGCCTGTTACCGTTTTTGTGGAAATCGCCATAGTCGCTACAGATTACGCAGCCTGTTAACAGCAGTGAACGTATTTCTGGTTATGCCGATATAACGGTTGTGCATAAAAAGAAATTACTTGGTTCTGAAACTAATAGACTGTTACACAGCAATGTAAGTGTGCACGAAAGCGTAATCTGATGCGTCGTATAAAAAACTCGACAATATCCCTGCTCGAAATGTTTTCTGCAGAAATTGCTATGGCTTTGACAAACCCTGTTCAATCGTCGCAAAGGGCGCCGGTTCCGGGGCCTCGCGGGTTGCTGCGAACAATTTCATGAAGCGCCCAAATTCCAGCGCATTACCGGTAGGAAATGAAAAATGCCGGGCCACCGCCACCGTCGCGTTTAGCTGACGGGCCAGCACCCTTTTGAATATCAACGAGTCAACTTCCACGTGCAGATCAAGGTCTTCGATCAACTCCTGTCGGGTTTCAAGCACCCCCCGACGCACCCATACTGTCCAGTTTTCTGCAGTATCCGTAAACGTGAATCCGACCCGCAGATTCATATCCAGTGCATCTTCCGCGCGCAAACTGACCGCCAGGGAATCAAAAAATGTTGCCATCGGCAATGTGCGCAGAAGCGTTGCCGACGAGTTGTTAATAGGGGCAAAGCGTAAATCGGTCTCAAGCTCCAGCGCGCTGCTCAGATAATAGTGTCGGGCATTGGGATTGACCGACTGCATGCCGAGCGCTCGCAACGCATCGATGCGCATTCGGAGAAGATCGCCAGCATCAGGATCCAGTCGCAGCGCATGATCTGTAAGTTCCAACACCCACTGATAGTCTTCGTCAGCAGCAGCCTGCTTTATCGCCGTGACCAGACCGTCCTGGCCACCGGCCAATACACTCATGCGTTGTGCCCGTGCTTTTGGTACAAGCGGTCTGAGCGTCGATGGGTTGCCGTCGAACCACCCGAGATTACCGCTGAACACCGACCGCACCGACCATTCCACGGTACCGTATAACTCCTTTAAATACGGCGACCTTTGCAAATGCTCCGGAAGCCGGACGCGCTCTACGGCTTCATCCGGTGTTAACCCGAGATTCATTTGGCGCACCGTTTGGTCATGCACATAGCGAATCGCGTCACGATAATCGGTCAGTGTTTGATAGGCCGCATCAGACCCCCGAATTGGGGCCCCATGGCTGGGCAGGATGAAATTCACCGGCAAGTGACGCATCTTATCAATGCTCTGTGCCCACTGCTTTGAGGAACGATGCGGTGTGCCACGAATCGTGTAGAGATTGGGAAACGCTTTGTACATGTTATCGCCCAGCGCAAGCATTTTACGCTCTGGCAGCCAGATAAATATCTGGTCATTCGTTTCACCTGGGGCATGATGAAGCTGCAGTCTCAAGCCGGCCAGTTCAACCTCGAGAAATTCGTCAAAAGTACGCGTGGGCGGGATAAATCCAAAGGTGCTGTTTGCATCGATCTCCAGCGACATGCCGATACCGTCATTGGTATAGGTGTTTTTGTCCAGCGCCACGCCGAACATACGAAAGGACCGGGCGCTGATAATCGGTCGAAATTCACTGACGATGCGACTCACATAGTATTCTGTCGTACTGTGTGCAAGGACCTCGACCGCCACATCGGGAGCGGACAGCGCCGCGACGAATGCCTCTGCACCAAACACATGATCAGCGTGGTTATGCGTGTAGATAATCGCTTTAAGAGGCTTGTCCGAGAGCTTGCGAAACTCCAGCGCAACTTCACTGGCAGCTTCAACTGTCTCCAGTGTATCAATGACAATCAGACCATCTTTACCTTCAATCAGGATTGAATTGGCCAGGCCGTATCCAATGGCTATCCACACCCCATCGCTGACCGCCTCGATGCGCTGCCTGAATTCAGAACCGTGTTCGACAAGATCCTGTAGATCTGGCGCATTGTCTACCGTCTCCTGTGTCGCAATATTATCGCTACAGCCGGTCAGACCGCAGATCAGAATAAGTAAACTGGCCTTTAACATCCATGTGCATGGACCCGTCGCTGGTGCAAATGTCATGCTGATCCCCCAACTTCAATTCGCAGCACCTGTCAGAACAGACCCCGAGTGCCGATGTTAGTGTTCAAAATTTTCGCAATGACCGCCGGAGATATCGGCAATTTCAATACTGCCATCACCATCAAAATCCACCAGGCGCCCTTCCCATAACGATTTATCCTGACCGTAGGCCATAACATGCAGTGCATCTTTATCAGCGATTACAACCACTCGTACGCGGCCATCCCGGCCTAAAGCCACCTGTCTGCCCTTTGCGGTACTGACAACATCCCAGTAGCCGGATGACGCAAGAGGCTCATACACAACGGGACGGCTACCAAAATCAGTATGACTGTAATCTGCCGCAGGCATGATAGCCAGTCGCGGCTGCGGGCTGGTTTTGCCGAGCCCGGAAACAATGATGCCGATGATAAATCCCAGCATAATCAGACCAGTGCTGCGCAAAACAAATGTCGATGGCATGGCGTTACCTTACTGGCCATGCGGGTCTGATTCGACAGCATGGAATTATTTGTGTACGGCCGTTGGTCGCACATCCAACGGGGCTTTGTGTGGCTGTTCGAGCAGCAGTTGGTGCTTTGAATTAAACCGATACGATAAAAAATTTCATCAAGCCGCATCAGCGGCCGCCTGCTGAAATAAAAATTATTACTCGCTGGATCATGACTGCAGCTTCTGGATTTAACGCCTGTAGGTGAGTTTTTCTTCTACCAACTCGCCCTTGCGGCGCATTGCCAGGTAACCGATCACATCATCATTGTTCTGACGGTAAAAACTCAATC
>JABDLQ010000151.1 GCA_013002925.1 Gammaproteobacteria bacterium
CAAAATATCCTTCCGCACGGCGTGTGATGGCCGCAACCTGTACACCGGGGCGACCGAGTGTGGTCAGCGCTTTGGTCAGAATAAGCTCCTTGCCGGCAAAACCGCCACTCAGTACCTGCAGTTTGGCTTTTGGCAATGCCCTGGCATTATTTTCGGCCATAGTCGACGCATGGGTATTCGGCTTGATGGTTTCCGCGTGTGCCTCTTCGACCACGGCGGTGGACTGGTGTGAGCGTTCAGGAGCCTCTGGTGCGGCCCCCGCTGCACGTAGCGCATTTTCGACATTGTCCATGCTTGGCGCACCCGTTTGTGTGCCGGGGCGGATGATCATGGTTTTTTCGAATTCGTCATCATCGGCATCTTCTTTGTCGTCATCGACAAAGCGTAGCTGGTGGTGGCCGATGGTTATGACATCACCGTGCTGTAGCGCATGCTTTTTTACCAGCTTGCCATTGACGTAGGTGCCATTGGTGCTGTTCAGGTCTTCGAGAAACGAATCGTTCAGGATGTTTATAACCAGCGAGTGGTGACCACTGACGGCAGGGTTATCGATACGTACATCGTTGTCGGGGAGACGGCCAACGGTATAGCGTTCTTTTTGCATATTATATTCTGCAAGAACCTGTCCATCTAAACTAAGTACTAGGCGTGCCATTTGGTGATCTCAATATGTTAACTGAATAAGCTGCTTAGTTTTCTAAGCAAATTGCCATCTTGTCCGAAGGGTTTCACCACTTTGGCAACCACAACGGAAATGTTGTCTTTTCCACCATTATCGTTAGAGAGTCGGATCAGCTGCTGACCTACTGTGTGAAGATTAGCATTAAACGTGCTGATAGTTAAGTGAATATCTTCATCTTCAACCATATCGGTCAGCCCGTCTGAACACAGAACATACACATCATCCGGTAATGCCGCTTCCTCTTGTAGTTCTACCTCAACCTTGGGCTCTATCCCTAGTGCTCGCGTCACATAATTACGATTTAGTGACCGCTGCGCCTCTTCCGGGGAGTAAAACCCCCGGTCTACCAGCTCTCTGAGAAGTGAGTGGTCTGCTGTAACCTGGCTGAATTCATCATTTCTGAGACGATAGACGCGCGAATCGCCAACGTGCGCAATTGAGACTCTGTTATTGTAAAACAACGCGGCAGCAATTGTTGTACCCATTCCCTCGCATTCGGGCTTGGATTTTGATGTTTGATAAATAATTTTGTTGGCTCGTACGATGGCGTCCCGCAGAGCGACAGTCTGGCGCATCAGGCCGGTTTCCTCATCAATGGCTCCGCGCTTCTCACGGTTTGTAAAGTCACGCAAAATATCAACCGTGGTCTTGACCGCTATACCGCTCGCCACTTCGCCGGCATTGTAACCGCCCATGCCATCAGCAAGAACCAGCAACCCGATGTCGAGATCTGAGCCGACCGCGTCCTCATTGTGGTCGCGCACCATCCCCTTGTCGGTAATGGCGAAATGCTCAACTTTTCCTTTTAAGCTCATCGTGGTTATGCCGCCATGTGCTGTATGCACTCGCGCAGGTCATGCGCCATTTGTTCGCCGCTTGCGTAGCGGTCCTTGGGATCTTTCTGCAAACCGGTGTCGATTATTTCAGACAGCGCACCCGACAGTTCAGGGCGCACAGCATGCAAAGGAGTATGCGGTTCGTTGGCAATTTTGAACATCAGCGTCGCCATCGAATCGGCTCTGAACGGTAGCTGTCCTGTCAACAGCTGGAACAATGTCACAGCCAAAGAAAACAAATCCGATTGGCCCGTTACGGAATGACCGGCGAGCTGTTCCGGCGACATGTAGGAAGGAGTGCCCAGAACAATCCCGGTCTTGGTCCGCGAAGAGTTGGTAATACGGGCAATGCCAAAGTCGGTGATCTTGAGGTCATTGGTTTCTTCGTTGAACATTATGTTTGCCGGTTTGATATCCCGATGCACCACCTCCTGCTTGTGCGCATAAGCCAGTGCCTCGGCAACGCGGGCCATCAATTCAAGGGTTTTGTTTACCGGTAGCAAATTTGAGGAGTTTACATACTTGCCAAGCTCTTCCCCACGCAAAAATTCCATTGCGATATAGGCCAGGTCATGTTCTTCACCCGCATCGAATACGGTCACGATATCGGGATGATTCAGACGCCCGGCCGTTTCGGCTTCACGGAAGAAGCGATCACGTACCGTGGCCAGATCGTCCTCATCAAACTCCTGGCCGAGGGCAATTGTTTTTATGGCCACGACCCGATTGATTTTTGGATCACGCCCCAGATAAACAGTGCCCATCGCACCGTGACCAAGCTCTTTGTCCACGACATAGCGGCCTAACATGGGTTTTTGCATACCGCCTTCGTCGTCAATCAGCATCGCACCACGGCCGCCGCCCGCGTCCTGGCTCAAAATGGTGGACTGATCCAGGCTACGACTGCGTGCCAATCGCTGCTGGAGGTCGCGGTAGTCGTCATCGTGGCGTGCCACGTATTCGTACACAGCTGCCGCTTTGTTGAATTGTCGCTTCCGCTCAAAATCCAGGGCCAGTGTGTATAAGGGTTCCATGATGGCGTCATCAAGGGGGCATTGACGGAACTTTTCAAACGCAATGTCCAGCTGTCCCTGGCTTTGAAAAGCCAGGCCAAGCATGCGATTACTCTCGGAACTTGCTTCGTCAGAGTTTGCTTTCAGACGTTCGGTCACACCAAATTGCTTGACTGTGATAATCAAATGGCCGCCCAGCAAAAATAACAGGGGAGTAACCAATTGCAGCCATAGTCTGCCGCCTAAAAATGCACCGAGGCCACCACCCATGAGCAGTACGGCTATGACAATTGAGGTGACAAGCGCACGACGCGAGCTCAAAAGTGGCAACACAAAAATGATGTACAGACCGATGAGTATCAATATCGCATTTTCCAGCATTGGGGCCCAGGCAGGACGTTCAATATGGTCGCCCTGCAGTAAACCGGACACGGTATTGGCCAGTACCATGACCGGTGGCATATCAGGATCTACCGGTGTCGCAAATCGATTGCCAATGCCCACGGCGCTGGCACCGATAATGACGACTTTGTCGCGGTATTTACTGGCCGGAATCTTCGCGGAAAAAACATCAGCGAATGAATCCACTGAAAATGCAGTGGTATTGCTATCGCCCTGATAAAAGACCGGGCGCAATTCTGCAAACGGGCTGGTGCGGTATTCCCGGGGCCCGATTTTTACACTGTGTGCACCGGCAACCAGGTCTTCGGGCGCCAGGTTGACGCTTGCTGCTGTCGTCGCCAGGGCGAGCGATGGAAAGACTTTTCCGTAGTAGTTAATCGCCAGAATTTCCGAGCGCAGCACTCCGTCATGCGCATCGGCTTCCTGGTTAAGATGACCAAGACTCGATGCCACTTCGGCCAGGGGTGCGATGGGTGCAAACAGCCGATGGGCAGGGGTACCCACCGTGTTATTGGCGGCAGCGATTGTACTGCGCGACAGGTAGTCGGCAAGTTCTGCGTCTGCTCGGCCAGTGGGCATGCCCGTCTCAAATATCAAGGGCAAAATTACGTTACCGCCTTGTGCAAAGCTTGCTGCCAGTCGGCTATCGTAATCCAGATCAGTCAGGCCCTGAGAAATTTTTGCGGCCAGATTCCGGGCCAGTTCGCTGGTGTTGTTGCTTGCCGACCCGTTTTCCTGCAGTAGCTTGTCGATGTCAGCCTGAATTTCACGTAAATAAATGCGCCCGGGGTCGACCTGGTTTTCTGACAACATGACCGTGTAGGTAATGACTTTTGCACCACCGTTGACCAGCAGATCATTCAAATGCTGGTAAATATCACGTGACCATGGCCAGCGTCCGATTTCATCAATGCTTTTTTCATCAATTTCGATGACGGCAATGCGGTCCGATGGCTCAGCGTCAAGAATCTGCATCGCCTGGTCGTAGGCGCTGGTTTCAACAGCAAGGAATTGGTCCTGCATCATCCACAATGCTGCGCACAGAAACAGGGCGGTGTAGACCGCGCCTGTAAACCAATCGGAAGACCAGATTTTTGCCGTTTTACTCACTGTGTTCACTTATGCATTATTTCGCAGGGCAGTATAGAACATAACAGCTTGTAATTTGTATGGTTATAGTGTGACGTAGTGCCGATTTTGGTGATTTGGTTAAGTCTGTCCTGCTTTAGCGGGGCCATGCTAACATCCCGGCGGTGCGAAATGAGGGGAACGCTGACGATGGCACGGGTCAAGACAGTTTTTGTATGCAGTGCCTGCGGTGGAGTTGCGCCCAAGTGGGCGGGTCAGTGTGGTGATTGCGGTGAATGGAACACGCTTGTTGAGAATGTCGCAGGTGCCAATAAGCGCGATCGGGCCGGGGGGTATGCAGGTGACAGCCGGGTTTTAGCGCTCGCCGACAGTGATGCCGTGGCGCGCCCCCGTCTGGCCACTGGCATCGGGGAGTTTGACCGGGTGCTCGGTGGCGGACTCGTCCCCGGGTCCGTCAGCCTGATCGGCGGTGACCCGGGCATTGGTAAATCGACTTTGTTATTGCAGGTCGTAGCGGCACTTAGCAGCGCAACGAACTGCCTGTACGTCAGCGGCGAAGAATCGCTCGAACAGATCGGTATGCGTGCAAAGCGGATTGGCGTCGCCGACGCAGCCATCACGCTGTGTGCTGAAACCCGGGTGGAATCGATCGTCGCCACCGCAACGACAAGTAAACCCGGTGTGTTGGTCATTGATTCGGTTCAAACGATGTACAGCGCCGATTTGCCATCCGCACCTGGCACCGTTGCGCAACTGCGAGAATGCGCCGCCCAACTGGTCCGTTTTGCAAAAGGCTCCGGTGCCGCTATTTTTCTGGTGGGCCATGTGACCAAGGAGGGTGTCATCGCCGGGCCACGTGTGCTTGAGCATATGGTCGATACAGTGCTTTATTTTGAAAGTGATGCGGGCAGTCGTTACCGGATAATCAGGGCGGCCAAAAACCGCTTTGGTGCAGCCCACGAAATTGGCGTGTTTGCAATGACTGACACAGGCGTCAGAGCGGTCAGCAACCCTTCCTCAATATTTTTGTCCCATGATCGGGAAGCGGCGGCGGGCAGCTGTGTGCTGGTGACTCGTGAAGGAAGCCGGCCACTGCTGGTCGAAGTACAGGCGCTAGCCTGCGACAATCCGAGCGGCAATCCGCGCCGCGTTGCCGTCGGCTACGAGCAAAACCGGCTAGCGATGCTGTTGGCAGTCATGCAACGCCATGCCGGCGTGGTGCTGGCCGGTCAGGATGTGTTTGTCAATATTGTGGGTGGCGTTCGCATTACCGAGACTGCTGCCGACCTGCCTATTCTGCTGGCGGTCATGTCGAGTTTTCGTGACCGGCCCATTCCGGCACCCGTGCTGGCCTTTGGGGAAATTGGTCTGGCCGGTGAAATTCGGCCAGTGCCGTATGGAGAAGAGCGTGTTGCGGCCGCGGCCAAACAGGGCTTTAAACGGGCCATTGTACCGCTGGCCAACCGACCTAAAAAACCGGTCGAGGGAATCGAAGTGTTAGGTGTCAAGCGGCTGCTCGATGCGATCGATGCGCTGAGCTAAGAATTTTGATGCTTTATTTCATGCGCTGTTTTTTTCGCGCGGGTGCGAATATTCACCGTCTTGATGACGTTATCCCGCAAATGGACGATCTCCATCGGATAGCCGTGTATTTTAACGAGTGCACCGGGTTCGGGAATGGTTTGTAGTTGTTCCAGAATCAGACCGTTCAGGGTTTTGGCTCCGCCGGTCGGTAACTTCCAGTGCATGCTGCGATTGAGCTCGCGAATATTGGCGCTGCCATCCACCTGGTACACGCCGTCTCCCTTGTCCCGTGCGATCGACAAGCCCTGCATTGGATTATCCTGCAGATCGCCAACAATTTCGGCGAGTAAATCCACGAGGGTAACGATGCCCTGTACGTCTCCATATTCATCCACGACCAGGCCCATGCGGCGGTGGTTCGCCTGAAAATTCAGTAGTTGTTTATTTAGTGGCGTGTCTTCAGGCAAATAATACGGCGGCATCATGGCAGATCTCAGCATGTCTTCATCGAGATCACCGCGGAGTAGATGCGGTACCACTTTGCGTAAATGCAAAACACCCTCAACCGTCTCATAGTCATCCCGATGCACCGGCAGTCGTGTGTGCGGACTGGTGCGAATCTGGGTGACGATGTCCTGCCACGGATCGTCGAGATCGATGCCGTTGATTTCAGCACGCGGCACCATGATATCTTCAACGGTTATGCTGTCCAGGTCGAGCACCCGCAATAGCATCGTTTGGTGGGTATCCGGTAACAAATGTCCCGCCTCATGGACAGCAAGTCGCAGTTCTTCGCTGTTGAGCGACGTCAGCGATTCATCCTCGGTGCTGACACCAAACAGCGCCAGTAGCCCGTTTGCTATCGCATTGATGATCCAGACCAGCGGCAGGCACAGCCACAGCAAGGGATAGTAAATCACCGCGGCGGGGTACGCGATGGACTCGGGGCGCAGCGCAGCCACCGTTTTTGGTGCGAGTTCGGCGAAAATCAGGATAACGGGAGTCAGTACAAACACCACGGCGGCTGGCTGTACGCCAAGGCGAATAGCGAGTACGGTCGCCAGCGTCGTGGCGGCGATATTGACCACATTATTGCCGAGCAAAATAAGACCGATCAGGCGGTCTGGTTTGGCCAGCAGCCGGGCAGCCAGACGCGCGCCACGATGACCGCTGCGTGCGCGAGCCGCAAGGCGGTAACGGTTGACGCGCATCAGAGCGGTTTCCGATCCGGAAAAAAACGCCGATAAAATCACCAGCGCAATGACCCAACCAACCAGGGTTGCGGTCGAGAACATCGGCGTCACTTCTACCCCCACTGACGGCCTAAAAAGACTTCCAGAATGATGCGGCTTCCAAAATAGGCCAATCCCAGCAGTACGAAGCCGGCCATTGTCCAGCGTACAGCGGTTTGTCCGCGCCAGCCAAACCGCCAGCGGCCGAACAGCAGTAAACCAAACACAACCCAGGCGAGAAAGGTCAGCACGGTTTTGTGTGTCAGGTGCTGCTCCCGGATATTATCGATGTAGATCAGGCCGCTGAATATCGCCAGACTCAGCGTGACGAAACCGGCGCCAATCGCCGCAAACAAGTCGCCATCCAGTGCCTGCAATGGCGGCAATCTCATTGCGAATCCGGAGATTTTTCCGTTGCGTACCTGACGATCCTTCCAGGCCATAAGAACCGCAAAAAAAGTCGCAATGCCCAACAGGGTGTACGAGATGACCGAAAACAGGATATGCGCAATCAGCGGCCATCCCGACGATTCCGTAATGTCGGGTTGCTGATTGCCAAATGCCGCCATACCCGTAGTGATTCCCGCAAGCGCCAGTAATAACCCTGCCAAAATGCGGCTGGACGGATGGCTTGACATGGCGACGGCGAGAATCGCTGTGGTGATTCCTACCAGCGCCAGGGTTTGCGCAATACTGATCCGGGTTTCATCCGGTTCCAGGGCGACACCGAGCCAGATAGCGTGGGCAGCGAGTATCACCAGCGACACAGCCATGCTGGCAGCGTCCGGTTTACGGTGCATTTTCAGGCGCCGTGCTGCCGTGCCAAGATAGGCCAGCGCTAATGCCAATGGAATTGTGAATTGCAGCACAGAAAAGCTCTAATAATTACCGTAGCTTAGCGGAAAATACCACATTTGGCACGAACAATAGAAGCACTGGCATTTATCGGCCCGGCTTTTTCCCGGCACAGTGAGTACCTGGAGTTGTCTGTGGTAAGGGTCAGGAAGGTAACATGCGAATCAGAATTTTAGGCTGCAGCGGCGGTATCGGGCTTGGTTTGCGGACCACCTCAATTTTGCTGGACAGCGACACCCTTATCGACTGCGGTACCGGTGTAGGCGATCTGCCGCTGGCAGAACTGCGCGATATCAAGCGTGTGTTTTTGACCCACTCCCACCTCGATCACGTAGCCTGTCTGCCGCTGATTCTGGATAGTACGTTTGATGAACGTGTTAGCAATCCGCTGGAAGTTTTTGCATTGCCTGAAACGATTAAAGCGCTGCGCGATCACATGTTCAACGATATTCTGTGGCCCGACTTCGAAAGGTTGCCGTCCGCGGAAAACCCGGTATTCAAATTTACCCCGATTGCAGCCGGTGAAGTCATTACAATCGACGAGCGCCGCATTCGTGCAATCAACGTGTTTCACACCGTACCGTCCCTGGGATTTTGTTTTGAGCATGATGACAATGTGTTTGCGTTCAGTGGCGATACCATGACCAATCAGGATCTGTGGCCGATATTGAACAACTATGAAGAGCTGGGCGCACTGGTTGTTGAGGTCAGCTTTCCCAATTCGCAAAGTGAGCTGGCGCAGACCGCGGGGCATTACTGTCCGCAGACGCTTGCCAAAGACCTGGAAAAACTTCGACACGAGCCCCAAATCTGGGTGACCGCGATGAAACCGGGCATGCAGGAGCAGATCTTCGAAGAGGTGCTTCAGGCGATACCTGGACGCAAGATCAACCGTCTCAAGCGTGGCGATGTGTTCGAAATCTAGGCAGACTCGGAACCTGGTGTTGTTGCAAAGCTAACTGGCAGTAGCCCGCCATCTGCCGGGTCACCAAGGTTTTTTCAGTCGCAAAATCTCCACGCCGGTCGAGGCTGACGCTGGCGATTCCCAGACCATCATTTTCTCGTGCAATTCCTGTGCAAACGTTATACTG
>JABDLQ010000163.1 GCA_013002925.1 Gammaproteobacteria bacterium
TGGAAAAAAACACGGCACCGCCTGGTTTTACCAATTGTTTGCAGGCGCGTATTACGGAGGCGGGATCGGGCACGTGTTCCAGCATTTCCAGACAGGTCACCACGTCGAAGCGGGCGGGTTCGCGCTCTGCCAGTTCTTCAGCGGTGCAACGCTCATAACGCACCTCGACATCGCTTTGGCTGGCGTGCAAGCGAGCAACTTCAAGGGGTGATTCTCCCATATCGATACCCGTGACGACCGCTCCCTTGCGTGCCATCGCTTCGGTTAACAGGCCTCCGCCACAGCCGACATCAACAACAGATTGGCCAGCCAGCGGTGCGCGTTCATCGATATACGCCAGTCGTAGTGGGTTGATCGCGTGCAGTGGCTTGAATTCGCTGTCCTCGTCCCACCAGCGCTCGGCAAGCTCTTCAAATTTGCGGATTTCGTGGGGATCAAGGTTTTGGGTGGTGGACATATCTGGTACCGATCGTCAAAAGTCATGGCTATTATCGCTGAAGTCATCGCATTCGGCACGGTAAAATGTTCAGCATTATCTCTGCCCCACTGGTACACGCTCTGCATGTTTTGCAGTTCAGGGTGTTCTCTGACGGCGGGGAACGGCTCAATCCTGATAATCGGTGCCATTTGAGCCGTAAAAAACGCGCCCGATTTGATGGCCGGAATGACTCAATTTGGTGGCGAACACGCGGCTTCTGAAATCATCAGATAAACCGGCTAAAAAAGACAGAATTACCTTCGGAAAAAGGCCCTTTTTGTGATAGACTTTAACGCCATAATCGGGCCAACTATCAGGGACTTATTGGGCGCTTTCCAGGCCGTCGACGCCGGCGATTCAAAACAACGCAGGGTGTCGTTTTAAGAGTGAATTAATCTGCCGTTTTCCGCTATCTGCGGCGTAGTCTGCGCACTCGCTGCACCGGCAGGATTGTGGCGCACAATCAACATGTAAAGCCAGTTGACTTGCGGGCTTGAAGAAGAGAGTAAAAACCGTGAAACGAGAGATCAAAATTTAACTATGACTGATGTTGCCCGCGAAATTATTCAGGTAAATCTCGAAGACGAAATGAAACGTTCGTATCTCGATTACGCGATGAGCGTGATCGTCGGACGTGCGTTACCCGATGTACGCGATGGGTTGAAGCCCGTGCATCGACGGGTGCTTTTTGCGATGCGGGAGCTGGGTAACGACTATAACAAAGCCTACAAAAAATCTGCCCGCGTCGTTGGTGATGTCATCGGTAAGTACCATCCGCATGGCGATACCTCTGTCTACGACACGATTGTTCGCATGGCGCAACCGTTTTCGATGCGTTACATGATGGTGGATGGGCAGGGCAACTTTGGTTCAGTGGATGGGGATTCACCGGCGGCCATGCGGTACACCGAGGTACGCATGGCGCGTATTGCGCACCAGTTGTTGGCGGACATAGAAAAATCGACGGTTGATTTTATTCCCAACTACGATGAGTCCGAGTCAGAACCGGCGGTTTTGCCGGCACGCATACCCAATTTGCTGATCAATGGCTCGGCCGGTATTGCCGTGGGCATGGCCACCAACATTCCGCCGCATAATATCGGCGAAGTCATCGATGCGTGCGTGGCATTGCTGGATAATCCCGAGCTGACCGTGCTGCAACTGATGGAACACCTGCCGGGACCCGATTTTCCTACAGCGGGCATAATCAATGGTGCCTCAGGGATTCGCACAGCGTACGAAACCGGTCGTGGCCGCATCTACATGCGCGCACGTACACACTTTGAAGATCTTGCGATAAAAGACAAACAAGCGATCATCGTCACCGAATTGCCGTACCAGGTAAACAAGGCGCGTTTGCTGGAGAAAATCGCCGAACTGGTGCGTGACAAAAAAATCGAAGGCATCACGGAATTGCGTGATGAGTCCGATAAAGACGGGATGCGTATGGTGATCGAACTGCGCCGTGGTGAAAATCCCGAGGTCGTGCTCAACAACCTGTACAAACAAACCATGTTGCAGTCTGTATTTGGTATCAACATGGTGGCACTGACAGACGGGCAACCGCGGGTGATGAACCTGTTGGAAATCCTCAGTGCGTTCTTGCGGCATCGCCGCGAGGTTGTTACCCGGCGCACCATATACGACCTGGGCAAAGCGCGCAGCCGGGCGCATGTTCTTGAAGGGCTGGCAGTTGCATTAGCCAACATCGACCCGATTATTGCGCTCATCAAGGCGTCCGGTTCGCCAGCCGAAGCGCGTGCCGGACTTATTGCGACGAACTGGGATCCTGGCATGGTTACCAGCATGCTGGAGCGCGCCGGTGCTGCTGCCACGCGACCTGATGATGTCGAAGGCGAATGGGGATTGGTCGAAGGGCGATATCAACTCTCAGGAGTGCAGGCCAAGGCCATACTGGATCTGCAGTTGCATCGACTGACTGGTCTGGAACAAGAAAAAATTATCAAAGAATACAAAGCAATACTTGAGAATATTAAGGATTTACTTGATATTCTTTCTGACCCTGACCGATTGGTCAGCGTGATTCGCGAAGAGCTACTTGAAAGCCGGGCCGACTTTGTCGACGAGCGCCGCACGGAAATAGTGCACACCCATCAGGATCTGACCCTGGAAGATTTGATTCAGGAAGAAGATGTGGTCGTAACGTTTTCCCACGCCGGCTATACCAAAGCGCAGCCATTGACAGCCTACAGCGCGCAGCGCCGGGGCGGCCGCGGCAAGAGCGCAACGCAGGTCAAGGATGAAGATTTTATCGACAAACTGTTTGTTGCCAACACCCACGACACTTTGTTGTGTTTCACCAGTCACGGTAAGGCGTACTGGCTGAAGGTGTATCAGTTGCCACAGGCCAGCCGCGGTTCTCGCGGCAAGCCGATTGTGAATTTACTGCCACTTGACGATGGTGAGCGAGTCAATGCGGTGTTACCGATACGGGAGTTCGAAGAAGATAAATTTATCTTCATGGGGACATCACGAGGCACAGTCAAGAAAACGCCGCTCACCGCATTTTCGCGTCCGCGCTCCAACGGTATCATTGCCATCGGGCTCAAAGACGATGATCACCTGGTCGACGTCATGGTCACGGACGGCAACCAGGATGTGTTTTTGTTCGCCACCAACGGCAAAGGGATTCGCTTTAACGAGCAAGGGGTGCGCGCAATGGGGCGTACCGCAGCCGGAGTGCGCGGTATCCGGTTGCCAAAAGGTGTGCGGGTGATCTCCATGATCAGCGAAGGCAGTCACGATGAGGATGGGCAACGCCCGTTGATTCTGACAGCCACTGAAAATGGTTATGGTAAACGGACTGAAATTGACGAGTTTTCCACGCAGGGGCGCGGCGGTCAGGGGGTGATCGCAATTCAGACCTCCACCCGTAATGGCGAAGTCGTGGGCGCTTTGATGGTCCATGATGATGATGAGATCATGTTGATTAGCGCAAATGGGACGCTGGTGCGAACGCCGGTAGACGGGATTTCAGTGATTGGACGAAATACCCAGGGCGTCAGGCTCATACGCCTGGACAATGATGATGCCCTGGTTGGACTCGCTGCGGTAGCTGAGGACGGCGCCGAAGATGACGAAGAAGACGTGTAGCCCGGTCTGCGGGTATGCACACCGTACTGCCTGTCATGCCCTCTTCAGATAGCCATCTGCGCGGCCGGCAGTGTGGCGAATCGATACTCCGACGTTGCACCTGTATCGCTTAGTTGATATACCAAATGCACAAGCGCATTAATGGCGCAGATTGGGTGGCAACACACTATGAGTGATAATAAAGATGTCGATCTTGCCCGCATCCGCGAGAGGATCGATAGCCTGGACGAAAAAATAGAGGCCCTGATCAGCGAGCGGGCGCACATTGCCAAGCAGGTCGGTGCGACCAAGGAGCGGGGCCGTTCGACAGCCGATTACTATCGTCCGGAGCGCGAAGCGCAAGTGTTACGCGGTGTTATTGAGCGTAATCAGGGTCCTCTTGCAGACGAAGAGATAGTCCGGCTGTTTCGTGAAATCATGTCGGCCTGCCTCGCCCAGCAGGAGCCATTAAAAGTCGCCTACCTCGGGCCGGAAGGAACATTGACCCAGACAGCTGTCACCAAACATTTTGGCCACTCAGTCAATGCAATCTCTATGCCCAGCGTCGATGAGGTGTTTCGGGAAGTTGAATCGGAAGTTGCGGATTTTGGTATTGTGCCTTTGGAAACATTCCATGACGGCGTAATTACCCACACGCTGGATATGTTTATCAGCTCACCGCTGCATATCTGCGGCGAAGTCGAACTGCTGGTCGAGCAGCACCTGCTGTCTCGTGGTGCGTCGCTTGACGGGATTAAAACCGTGTATGCCAATCAGCAATCGCTGGTTCAGTGCCGGGACTGGCTAAAAGGCATGATGAAGGGCGTCAAACTGGAGCAGGTTGCCAGCAGCACCAGTGCGGCCCGGCGCGCACGCGACGATGCGGCGTCCGGTGCTATTGCCGGCTATGCGGCATCGCGTGTGTATCATCTGAATGTGTTGGCAAAGAATGTTGAAGACCGCCCCGATAATCGCACACGTTTTCTGGTGATCGGGCGTGACCTGTTTGCGCCCAGCGGATGTGACAAGACTTCCATGCTCATGTCATCGAGCCACAAGCCTGGTGCGCTCCAGCAACTTTTGAAAACACTTGGAACTCACGAGATCAATATGACGCGGATCGAGTCGCGCCCGTCCAACCGCGGGCAATCGGATTATGTGTTCTTTGTGGATGTCGAGGGTCATGCTAATGATGACAACATTGCTGATGCGCTGACCCAACTTGAAAAAAGCGCGGCGACGATGCGCGTCATCGGTTCCTATCCGCGCGCAATATTGTAGAAAATCGGGGAACTATTGTTACCTGCGATCTGTACGCTGGTGGGTGTGCTGCCAGTTTTAAAATCGGGAGTCAAAAAATATGCAACAAAAATTTGTTCAACTGGCTGCCCCCGGTGTTCGTGATCTGCATCCGTATCAGCCTGGCAAGCCGATTTCCGAGCTCGAGCGCGAGTATGGTATCAGCGGCAGCGTCAAGCTGGCCTCGAATGAAAATCCCCTGGGCCCCGGTGAAGCGGCATTGGCGGCCATCAAAAAAGCATCGCAGCACATTCACCTGTACCCGGATGGCAATGGGTTTTATTTAAAGCAGGCGCTTGCCAAAAAACATCAGGTGCCTGTTGAAGCGATCACGCTCGGCAACGGTTCAAATGAAGTCATCATGCTCGCTGCCGAGACGTTTCTCACATCACAACACGAGGCCATCTACAGCCAGCATGGTTTTGCTGCCTACCCGATTGCGGTTCAGGCTGTGGGTGCTACCGCACGAGTGGTGCCAGCGCTGGGTCTCGATCATCCGATGCGTCGTGGTGATGACCTGAACGGATTTGCTGATCGGGTCACCGCTGATACGCGTCTGATCTTTATCGCCAATCCTAACAATCCGACCGGTACCTGGCTGGAGGCACAACGACTCAAGGATTTTGTTGCCAGCATGCCTGCGCATGTCATCGTAATTATCGATCAGGCTTATTTTGAGTACAACGACGGGGCCGTTTATGGTGACGCCAGCTTATGGATTTCGGAGTATCCCAATCTGATTGTGGCGCGTTCATTTTCCAAGGCGTATGGATTGGCTGGATTGCGCATTGGCTATTGTTTGTCCCACCCGGACGTGGCGAGCCTTATGAACCGTGTGCGCCTGGCCTTTAATACCAACGAGCTTGCCCAGGCCGCTGCACTTGCTGCGTTGGGGGCGCACGATTACCTGGAAAAAGCACGACAGATCAATGCCGCAGGCCTGACACGATTCACGGACTTTTGTGACGCTCATAAAATATCTTATTGTCCGAGCATGGGTAATTTTCTGCTGATTGACGTGCAGGGTGATGCCTTACCGGTGTATGAGCGCTTGCTCCGCAAAGGCATAATTGTGCGGCCGGTGGGTGGTTACGGACTTCCCGAAAGTTTGCGCATCTCGATTGGCCTTCCGGAAGAAATGGACCGCCTGATGAGCGCGCTTCCGGAAGTTCTGGAACTTGGTTGATGGCAAACCGCACCGGGTGGCAATAGTGACTCCTGATCAGACGCTGACGGGGTGGTGGCGGTGAGTGCATTCAAGGTGACAGGCAGTCATGCGTTGCGCGGTAACATTCGCATACCTGGCGACAAATCGATTTCTCACCGCGCGTTGATGCTCGGAGCGCTCGCGACAGGCACGACCCGCATCAGTGGCCTGCTGGAAGGGGAGGACTGCCTCCATACAGCCAGCGCGCTGCGCAAGCTTGGGGTCACCATCACGGCTGAGGGACCCGCAGAAAAACGGACGTGGTCCGTAGAGGGAGTTGGCGCCAGGGGCTTTCGCTCGTCTGCGCAGCCGCTCGATCTTGGCAATTCGGGCACGGGCATGCGGTTGTTAGCCGGATTGCTCGCCGGGCAGGGTGTCCGTGCACAATTGATCGGTGATGAGTCCCTGATGCGTCGTCCGATGGATCGTATTGCGGAGCCACTGCGGCTCATGGGTGCCGATGTGCGCACTCACGATGGCTGTCCGCCCCTGGAAATAGAGGGCAACGATTCTTTACAGGGTATTGACTACCAGGCGCCGGTTGCCAGCGCGCAGATAAAATCGGCAATATTATTTGCGGCTCTTGGCGCTACCGGAACCACATCGGTGCAGGAGCCGACGCCAAGCCGCGATCATACCGAACGCATGCTACCCGCATTTGGCTGCCCGGTGGCTGTGGACGGGACCCGCGTCACACTGACCGGCCCGTGCGGGCTGCAGGCGACCGATATAGAGGTCCCCGGCGATATCTCCTCAGCCGCATTTTTCATCGTGGCGGCTAGTCTCAAAGCGGGCAGCGACATGATGTTGCTGAATATTGGGGTCAATCCAACGCGCACCGGCATACTGCGCATTCTGGAGGCCATGGGCGCTGATATCCAACTGCTTAACCAACGTGAAGTGCAGGGCGAACCGGTGTGCGACATGCGAGTCCGGGCCGCCGAACTGGTCGGCATCGATGTGCCGCCAGAGTGGGTCCCGAGCGCGATTGATGAATTTCCGATTATCTTTGTGGCAGCGGCACTGGCGACGGGTGTCACGCGGGTCACCGGCGCGGCCGAGCTCAAAGTAAAAGAAAGTGACCGGCTGGGGGCCATGGCAAAAGGCTTGCGCGCACTGGGTGCTGCGGTGAGCGAATCCGCTGATGGGCTTGAAATCGAAGGGGGCTCGTTGCACGGCGGCAAGATCGACAGTTTTGGTGATCATCGAATTGCCATGAGTTTTGTGATTGCCGGGGCCTGTGCCGGGTGTGAGGTGTTAGTCAACGATGTGGATAATGTTGCTACTTCATTTCCGGGGTTTGATGAATTGGCGCGGGCCACTGGTATCGACCTGGAGCACACGGCAGATACGGGAAATGACCCCAAATCTGCGCCCGTACTTACAATCGACGGACCCAGCGGTGCCGGTAAGGGCACGATTGCCCATTTAATTGCCGACCGTCTTGGGTGGCATTTGCTGGACAGCGGCGCCTTGTACCGGGTAGCGGGTATCGCAGCGTGGCGGCGGGGTGTCCCATTCGATGACGCTGAGGCATTGGCGCAGATGGTCCTGTCTTTGCGAATCAATTTTGTCGCATCACCCGGCGGGCAGGAGAAGATTGAGCTCGATGGCGAGGACATTGCTGCTGCAGTGCGCACCGAACATTGCGGTAACCTGGCATCAAAAGTCGCAGCGATACCGGCCGTTCGCGATGCGCTTGTTGCGGTGCAGCATGATTTTCAGCGGCCACCAGGACTGGTGGCTGACGGCCGCGATATGGGGACGGTTATTTTCCCGAATGCAGGTCTCAAAATTTTTCTGACAGCCAGTGCGAATGAGCGTGCGAAAAGGCGTTATAAGCAGTTGAAAGAAAAGAATATTGATGTTAGCCTTTCGGCCCTTTTGGAGGATATCGCGGAGCGCGACAAGCGCGATGCTGAACGTGAGGTCGCACCACTGCGCCCCGCGCCGGACGCGATGATACTGGATACGACGACGATGAGTATCGATCAAGTTGTTGAATCTGTCCTGCAACTGGCCAGGGCCGTATTTAAATAAATCGGCCGACACTTTTGTGATTGCTCAGGGATGGGCGGTCTTTTGCTAATTCCCGTTGGGGGTCGGATGTCCCTGCGGTTTTTTTTTGGTTGGGCAAATGCCCTTGGGTTTATTCTAATGTCAGAGAGTTTTGCAGAGTTATTTGAAGAAAGTATTGCCAGTCATCAGATGAAGTCTGGCACAATTTTAAATGCCGATGTTGTTGCCGTGAATTCGGATGTCGTCATTGTTAATGCCGGTTTGAAATCAGAAGCTGTGATCCCCGTGGCACAGTTTCACAATGAACTGGGTGAAGTGGAAGTCAACGTCGGCGATGTCGTCGAAGTTGCACTGGATTCATTTGAAGACGGGTTTGGTGAAACCCGCCTGTCACGTGAAAAAGCCAAGCGTGCACGCACCTGGACACGCCTCGAGGCCGCGTTTGAAAACGGTGAGATTATTACCGGTGTGATTAATGGCCGGGTAAAAGGTGGTTTCACAGTTGAGATTGAAAACGTGCGGGCCTTTTTGCCAGGGTCGCTCGTTGATGTGCGGCCCGTACGCGATCCCGGTTACCTGGAAGGCAAAGTGCTGGAATTCAAGGTAATCAAGCTGGACCAGCGCAGAAACAACGTCGTGGTGTCACGTCGTGCAGTGGTCGAGGATGAGTACAGCGTCGAGCGCGAACAGTTACTCGATTCACTTCAGGAAGGCGCAGTTGCCAAGGGTATCGTCAAGAATCTGACCGATTACGGTGCGTTTGTTGACCTTGGCGGTATCGATGGTTTGTTGCACATTACTGACATGGCCTGGAAACGGGTCAAGCACCCTTCCGAAGTGGTCAATGTTGGCGACGAAGTGGAAGTGAAGGTGCTCAAATTTGATCGGGAACGTACCCGGGTATCTCTGGGTATGAAGCAACTGGGTGCCGATCCATGGGAAGCCCTGGCACGACGTTATCCACAGAATACGCGCTTGTTCGGTAAGGTGACCAATATTGCCGATTACGGCTGTTTCGTTGAAATCGAAGAAGGAGTAGAGGGACTGGTTCACGTCTCTGAAATGGATTGGACCAACAAGAACGTAAACCCGTCGAAAGTAGTCCAGATCGGTGACGAAGTTGAAGTCATGGTGCTCGAAATCGATGAAGAACGCCGGCGGATATCGCTCGGTATCAAACAGTGTCAGTCCAACCCGTGGGCAGAGTTCGCGGTACAGTTTAAAAAAGGCGACAGGGTGTCCGGCAGTATCAAATCAATTACCGATTTTGGTATTTTTATCGGACTGGACGGCGACATCGATGGACTGGTGCATTTGTCGGACTTATCCTGGGATCTCCCGGGCGAAGAGGCCGTGCGCAATTACAGCAAAGGGCAGGAAGTGGAAGCTACGGTGCTGGCGATTGACCCGGAACGGGAGCGGATTTCCCTGGGCATCAAGCAGATGGATCAGGATCCGTTTTCCAGCTTTATCGCTGAAAACCCCAAAGGCAGCATGGTCAAGGGTGTTATTTCGGAGTTGGATGCCCGTGGCGCGGTCGTTGATCTTGGTAATTCTATCGAGGGTTATCTGCGGGCCTCGGAAATCTCGATGGATCGTGTCGATGATGCCCGAATGGTGCTCAAAGTCGGCGACGAACTCGAATCCCGCTTTGTAGGCGTCGATCGCAAAAACCGGCGTATTTCCTTATCGGTGAAAGCCAAAGAGGCCCACGAAGAGGCTGAGGCGGTACAGGAATATAAATCCTCTAGCACGGGAGGTACCAGTCTTGGTGACCTGCTCAAAGAGCAAATCACAGGAAAAGAAGACTAGATACTGGCATCGGCCGCCAATCTGTAGTAGTTCTATAGGTTGGCGGTTTTTATCAGGTTTTTGATGGCACGACTGTGCGTCGAAGCGTTATTAACAGTAACAGGCGGCAACATGACTAAATCCGAACTTATTGAGGCGATCGCGCGAAAACAAAAACATTTGCCATCAAAAGATGTGGAATTGGCGGTAAAACATCTGCTGGAATTGATGAGCGATGCGCTGGCACAGGGAAAACGCATAGAAATTCGCGGATTTGGCAGTTTTTCGCTGCACTTTCGACCGCCACGATTGGGGCGCAATCCGAAAACCGGTGAACCGGTTGCACTTGCCGGCAAATACGTACCGCATTTTAAACCGGGGAAAGATTTACGCGAGCGCGTAAACGCCAATCGACATTTGCCTATTAAAAGCTGAGCATCGCTCGCACTTTACTTTATTCAGGTCGCAAGGGCTTGAAGCCTGCTCGTGCCAAACCTATGCTTGGCGACTCACCGGTATGTAAATTCCAATTTTTTATTCCAAGGAGTGAATATGGCTCGCAGTCTCGTGTTTATATTGCTGGTGGTCATTGTACTGTTGCTGTCAGCGTTGTTTGCATCTCAAAACCCAGGCCTGATTGAACTTGACCTGATTTTTGCAAAAGTCGAGGTATTAAAGTCACTGGCATTTACCATGACGCTTGCCGTGGGCTGGCTATTGGGAATCCTGAGTGCGGGTTTGTACATTGTCAGGTCGATGAGAGAGCGCCGCAAATTAACCAAGGCAATCAAGCTCGCCGAAGTCGAGCTCAAGAATTTGCGTAGCCTGCCCATGCAAGATGCCGGGTGATAATCTAGTCTTTCTTTTTTTGCTGTTGGTTGCTGCGGCCGCCGGCGGCGCATGGATGGCGTTGCGCATCGCGCGCAAAGAAACGCCAGCAAAAGCGGCACGACAGCGTTTTAGTCCTGACTACTTCAAAGGCCTCAATTACCTGTTAAATGAGCAGCCGGATAAAGCCATCGAAATATTTATTCGCATGGCTGAAGTCGATAATGAGACCGTTGAAACTCATTTTGCGCTGGGCAATCTGTTTCGCCGTCGCGGTGAAGTTGCCCGTGCAATTCGAATCCATCAAAATATTATTGCCCGCCCCAATCTCGACCGGCAGCAGCGTGATCAGGCGCTGTTTGCCTTAGCCGAGGATTATCAGAAAGCCGGCCTGTTTGATCGTGCGGAAAAACTGTTTTTGCAATTGTGTGCGGTGCCCGGACAGCGGCAACGTGCCATGGCGAGTTTGATTCGCATATACGAGCTGCAAAAGGACTGGGCACAGGCGATTGAGGTGCGGCGGAAACTCGGTGCCAATTCATCGACACATGTCGACGGTGGAGCGGCTCATGCCTACTGTGAACTGGCGCAACAGGCGATCGACGCCGGCGATCTTGCTGGTGCACGCAGTCATTTGCGCAAAGCGCGGGTCAATGGCACACAGCTTTTGCGCAGCGCCTATATGCGTGCCCAGGTCGCCGAAGTGCAGAATGATTTTCGTGCGGCAACAAAGCTGTACCGATGGATGATCGAAGAGGATGAAAGTTTTGCCATCGAGGTGCTGCCACGGTTATTGCAGTGTCTGCGCGCAGTCGGAGGCGATGAA
>JABDLQ010000183.1 GCA_013002925.1 Gammaproteobacteria bacterium
ATCGTAATCTCCAGCGGGCGCAGCGCCGCCACTGCAGCCCACATGCGTTCTTCCTGAAACTGCTCCATTTGATAGACAAACCCGCGACCTTCCTCGCCGATGCAAAAGCGTTTCGGGATGCGGACATCATTAAAGTAAATCAATGCGGTATCGGAAGAACGCAGCCCCAATTTGTCGAGCCGTTTTGCCCGCTCTACACCAGGGGCGTCCATCGGGATGATTACCAGGCTCTTGTTCTGATGCACATTGCCATCACCGGTGTTAACCAGCGCCGTCATAAAATCGGCCTGAATGCCATTGGTGATCCACATTTTCTGACCGTTGATCACATAGTCGTCCCCTGCAGAGCGCGCGGTCGTCTTGATCGCAGAGACATCAGATCCTGCCTGTGGCTCGGACACACCAATGCAGGCCACCTGATCGCCGGCAATGGCCGGTGCCAGGTAGTCCCGGCGCAGCTGGTCTGATCCATGGTTGGCCAGAATCGGTGTCGCCATATCCGTTTGCACACCAATGGCCGTAGGCACACCGGAACATGCAATCTCGCCCAGCACTTCCACCATTGCAACGTTATAGCTGTAGTCGAGACCCATGCCGCCAAACTCTTCGGGTTTCTGGATGCCAAGCAAACCCAGATCCCCCAGTTTTTTGAATAATTCGTGGGCCGGAAACATACCTTCTGCTTCCCATTCGTCTACAAAAGGATTGATTTCCTGTTCGACAAATCGTCGTGTGACACGCTGAATCTCGTGGTGTTCGTCGGTGTATAAGTCCATAGCAGTTGTGCGCTCTCGTAGTCTTTTTGAACAATCAGGATTGTTCAGCTTCAATTTCAATTAACAGTTCGTCGGCGGCGACCTGTTTGTTGTCGACAGCCGACACGGCAACCACTTTACCGCCGACCGGGGCGACCAGCTCATGTTGCATTTTCATCGCTTCGAGCACGGCCAACCGGGCGCCCTCCTCCACCACGTCGCCAACAGACACGCATACCTCGATCACCGTGCCGTGCATCGGTGACAGCACGCTGCCCTCACTGACCACAGCCGCCGCGACGTGTTCGGCGAGCAGGTCAACAAATCTGAAAGTAGTGCCCTCGATCAGCATATACAGATCATCCTCACCGCTCACCAGGTAATGCACGGTCATGATGTCATTGCCAACGTGCACCCTGGCAGCTCCATCACTGTCTTCAACCACCCGCACCGCAAACAGTTCATCGCCGATGTGTACATTCACCCGATCATGGGCCAGGGCGCTGACTTTGGTCAGAAAATCACTATCTCCGAGCTTCAGATGGTACGGCGACGCTAATATTGCATTTGTCGACCAACCCAATAGTTGTGCAGCAATTCCCGTCGATTTTTCCCAGGCTTTTTTCTGATCCGAGAAAAACCGCAGTGCCGCGCCAACGGCGGCATCCACGGCCACGGGCTGACGCGCGGTAAAACCTGCTTCGCCAAAAGTTGCACCCACAAAATCTGTAGTTGCTTTGCCGGTTTTAAAATCTGTGGCTTCAATACAGGCCAAAAGAAACGCAATGTTGTTCGCAGGCCCGAACAATACGGTTGTTTTTAGTGCCGCATGTAAATGCGCCAAAGCCTCGTCACGGGTTGCCCCGTGCGTGATGACTTTTGCCACCATCGAGTCATAGAACGGCGAAATGACCTGGCCTGTACGTACGCCGTCATCAACACGGACGCCGGCACCGGCGGGTTTCTGCCACCTCTCGATGCGTCCGGTAGCGGGCATGAAGTCAGCGGCAGGGTCTTCCGCATAGATCCGGGCTTCAATCGCGTGCCCGTTTATCTGCACCTCGTCTTGCGTCAGCGGCAGGACCTCACCCCGGGCAACCTGAATCTGTAACGCGACTAGATCCAGACCTGTCACCATTTCGGTGACCGGATGTTCAACCTGTAGTCGTGTGTTCATTTCGAGAAAGTAAAACCTGCCCTCCTGATCGAGCAGGAATTCGACGGTGCCGGCACCCACATAGTCAATGCACTGCGCCGCTTTTACGGCCGCTGCACCCATGCTGGCTCTGAGTTCCGGAGTCATTACCGGTGACGGTGATTCTTCCAGGACTTTCTGATGGCGCCGTTGTACCGAACAATCACGCTCGCCCAGATAGAGGGTATGACCGCGCTGATCGGCAATAATCTGAATTTCCACATGCCGAGGCCGTACGATCGCACGCTCAAGGATGAGTTCACCCGAGGCAAACGCGTTTTCGGATTCGGAGCGTGCCATGGCAATGGCAGAACCGAGATCGTCAGCGCGGGTCACCAGGCGCATGCCACGTCCGCCGCCACCGGCCGCCGCTTTGACCATGAGCGGGAAGCCGATCCGCTTGCCGTGACTGATTAGCGCTGCATCATTTTGATCCTCTCCTTCATAGCCTGGCACACAGGGCACCCCGGCGTTGAGCATCAGGCGCTTTGCTTCAGCCTTGTTCCCCATTGCCTCGATCGCTCCGGCCGACGGCCCGATAAACGCGATGCCGGCGTCACCGCAGGCGGTCGCAAAAGCGGCATTTTCCGACAAGAACCCGTAACCCGGATGCAATGCATCGGCATGGGTTTGTGCGGCCGCTTGCAGGATGTTGTC
>JABDLQ010000195.1 GCA_013002925.1 Gammaproteobacteria bacterium
CACAACACATTCAATATGACCAGTTCAGCCCGGGTCGGTGTAACCGCAGTATCTGAATCATCCGATTTCATTACATTTGCCAGGTGCGGATGACAATGCACCTACACTACACCGGCAACAAACGAAAGTCGACGTAGATCATGCGTATTAAGAAAAAGTGGAAGCGTTGCACCAACTGACTGCTAAGCGACTGTTTGTAAGAGTAATTTATTTTACGATTAAAGTGGCTACCTTGGGGTGTAATTGTACATTCGCGACTTTATTAGACATAATACATAAATTTACTGACAGATATTTTCACATGGGTGTGGCATCATAAAATGTCGCAGTGTAATAAAAAATAACGCTGTCAGACTCAATCGGGATGTCGCCATTGTACGGGTACGCAACATCGGTGGCGGTTGAGATCATATGACTGATAATAATAAGAACAATCTGAGCGTCTTGGACGGCCCTTCTATGCCGAGTGTGCAGGATTCTTCTATCTCAAATTCAGTCTCTGAAGAACTGCTGGAAGACGCACGTGTAGCCACCTGGAAGTTATCGATCGATGGCACACACAGCTCCTGGTCACCCCGGCATCCGGCATGGCTGCCAAAAAAAGCGCTAAAATCTCTGGCGGCATTTCTGCAGCATGTGCATGCTGACGATCGCAAGTACTTCACCCGTGCAATCGCTGATACTTCACAGCAACGCTTCGAAACGCAATTACGCGTGCGGGGATCTGACGGCGACTTATGGGTTCACGTAAACGGCCGGCGTGATCCAGATGACAGCTCCCAGGTCATGCTGGTTTTACGTGACGCATCGGCTATCAAAAGTCTCCAGCACACTCTGCAAACACAGATTCAACTCAATCAGGAAATTGTTCGCGACACGGAGGCAATTGCATTCGAAGTAGACCTGCCAAACTGGACTATCCGGCATATCGATCGTCAGGTCGAAGCCATGTTCGGTTATCCTGCTTCAGACTGGCTGCGACGCGACACCTTTTTACGCAACGCAGTACTTGCCGAGGACTGGGAGCGGTTTCAGAATATCGATGAGCAAATTGTTGATGACAATCACCGTTTCATGTTTGATTTTCGTATCAGAAATGCAAATGGTGAAATTCAGTGGGTGCGCTGCGCCGGTCGCCAGGTGCCTGCCGGCCCACACTCCCCCGCTCGAGCGCGCGGCGTGTTTCAGGATGTTTCTGAGGCGCGTATCGCCATAGAAGCTCGTGAGGTCAGCGAAAACCAGCTGAATATGTTGTATGACCAGAATCCTTCCATGTTTTTCAGCATGGATAGCGCCGGAGTCATCCTGTCGGTCAACCGCTATGGCGCCGAGCACCTTGGGTACCGACGCGAGGAACTCATCGGACGTAACATTGAGGATTTACATCTCCCATCGCAGCGTGTTGCCGCGCACGAAAATTTTGTTGGCTGCACCGACACGGATGGCGACGTCAATCACTGGGAAACCTGCCTGATGCGCCATGACGGGTCGCCATTGTGGGTGCGCGTGGCCGCGCGCTCTGTGGCGCAAGGTGAGATGAACGGAATTCTTGCCGTTTGCGAAGACATCACGGAAGCCCGTGCACTGTCAGACAAACTTGAGTATCAAAGCCGATTTGATTTACTGACGGGTCTGGCCAATCGCAGCAGCTTCGAGCACAGCCTGGAAGAAGCACTAACGACGTCCAAGAAAAACCTGTGGGAACATGTGTTGTGCTACCTTGATATCGATCAGTTCAAAATTATTAATGATGCGTGCGGGCACAGTGCGGGTGACCAGATGTTGCGACGGGTAGGCCGTATGTTTTCGCGTCATCTGCGCGAAGAAGATGTATTGGCGCGCCTTGGCGGTGATGAATTTGGCATTCTGTTCTACCGCTGTGATCTTGATAATGCACGCCGCCGCGCCGAGCAGATCAATCAACAGCTGGCAAGCCAGCGCTTTAAATGGGACGACCAAAAATTTCGGGTCACCTCCAGTGTTGGAATCGTAGCCATCAATCATCGCAGCGAAAGTGTCGAAACACTGCTGCGAATTGCTGATACCGCCTGTTATGCAGCAAAAGACGCCGGGCGTAACCGGATCTACTGCTATGAAGAAGATGACGATGTCGAAATCACCCGCCGTCACGGGGAAATGAGCTGGATTGCGCGGTTGCAGGCGGCACTTGATCATGATGGATTTCAGATGTACAGCCAGGTCATATTGCCGCTGGATGCGTCGTTAGATAACCCGTTTGCAATTGAAGTCCTGTTACGTCTGGACGATGATGATGATGGGGATATCGTGCATCCCGAGCGTTTTATACGTGCTGCTGAGAACTATCATATTGCTACCCGGATTGACACATGGGTGTGCACGAAAGTTATCGAGTTCTTCGAGCATCACGCAGATTACCTTGCAGCGCTGGATTTCATTTGCGTAAACCTGTCCGCGCAGTCAGTCACGGACCTTGAGTTTCAGAGCCATCTCGTTAGCCTCCTGCAGGATCGCAAGAACATTGCGAGTCATTTATGTTTTGAAATTACCGAAACCGGAGTCATTGAAAACATTGAAGCTGCCACCGAATTCATCAGCAGCCTCAAAGCGCTGGGATGCCGCTTTGCTCTGGATGACTTCGGAAGCGGTGTGTCGTCGTTTGCTTATCTGAAAAATCTTGAAGTTGATATCGTAAAAATTGACGGCATGTTTGTGAAACATATGGTTGGCGACCCGATAGATCAGGCACTGGTCAGCTCAATCAATGAAATTGGACACGCAATGGGCAAAAAAACCATCGCCGAGTTTGTTGAAGATGAAGACACCCAGCACAAGCTTAAACAACTGGGTGTTGATTTTGCCCAGGGGTTTCATATCCACAAACCCGAACCTCTTGAGCAATATTTACGCAATCACATTAATAAGTAAGCTCAAATTGGCAATATTGCCGTGCTGCTACTCGCTGACGCGATTGCGTCCCTGCCGTTTGGCGCGATACATGGCCTCATCAGCGGCGCTGATTGCCTCATCAATAGAGTTAAATTCGGCAGCATTTCTCGTAACGATTCCAATGGATACCTGCGATGGAATGCGGCGCTGCTCATAACGCAACCCCAGCGAGCTGATTTGTTCGCAAAGCCGGTCACAAAAAATAAACGCATCGTCGCGGCTGGTGTCCGGCAACAGCATGATAAACTCTTCACCACCAAATCGTGCCAGTTGATCACTCGTGCGGATTTGCGCACGCAGTGCATTGGCAACCTGCTGTATCACATAATCACCTGCGGCATGTCCAAAACGGTCGTTCACACTTTTGAAATGATCAATATCAATCATCACGAAACTCAGTGGCCGGTTCGCCGTCAGACTTTCAGCTAATAATGTGGACGCGGCGCGGTAGAATTGGCGTCGATTGGGTATGCCGGTGAGCTCGTCCGTATGCGCTGCCTCGATAAGTTGTCTTTCTTCTTTTATTTCTACCGGTGCACGATATTCGACACGCATTACAAAACTACCGACGCGCAGGCGCCCCGACGGCGGCAAAACACAGTGGTCAATCGACTCACCATCAACCTGCGTGCCATTGGTCGACCCAAGGTCTTCCACGTAGATACCGTCTTTGCTCCTGCGCACGCGACAGTGGCGCCGTGATATCTGGGCATCGGGCAACGTCACATCGGCATCTGAGCCGCGCCCAATCACCAGACCGTCTGCCGTGATCGCATAGCGATCCTTGTTTTCACGGGGGTGGATAATATGTAAATAGGGCTGATTATCCCCCATCAGCATCGTCACATCCGGCGCACGGGCAATGACAGTGCGATCTTCAGAACTGGCAGGCGGTGATAACCGTTGACGGGGCATAGGCTCAGACTTGTGGATTGAAAACTCCAGCTCATTATTGTACATCGGGAACTGTCAGGATGCGATTCAGCGCGGTGTGCGGTAGTCACTACGGCACATAAACAGTTACTTAACGCTGAAATTTTCAGGACCGCACTGGCTGGGGTACACTGGAGTGACGGAGCTGGCACTAATGGCCGATAATTTTAAAGCCAAGTTCCCGGAAACCTGAAATATTTTTGCTCCTGGCCTTGAGGGCTTCTAATGCGATTATCAAACTGGCTATTGCTGGCCGTTATAACGAATCTGCTCACTTTTATTACGCCCGATGTCGAAGGACAGGTTAACTACCTGCATTTTGAAAGTGGTCACGTCCGTCCGCTTGCCATGTCGCCGGACAAAGAGACGCTGATCGCGGTAAACACTTCGGACAATCACATCGAGATTTTTTCCCTGCGCAACGACGGCATGGTACTGGAAGCATCACTGGCGGTCGGTATGGAGCCTGTCGCGGTCGCTTTCAGGAACAACTCTGAGGCCTGGGTGGTTAATCACTTGTCGGACAGCATCAGTGTCGTTGAACTTGGAACGATACCGCACGTTACAAGAACCTTACTGGTCGGCGATGAGCCCCGAGACATCGTGTTTACGGCCAACGATCGGGCGTTTATTACAACTGCACACCGCGGACAGCATCGCACCGATCCGTCTGTCAGCGCGGTCACTGGCGCAGGTGATCCCCAATTGACCACGGCCAGCGTACCCCGCGCTGATGTGTGGGTATTTGATGCTGCGAACCCCGGTGCCGCGGTGGGAGGTGTGCCGCTTAAAATCGTCGAGTTGTTTGGAGATACGCCGCGAGCGCTGACAGTCAGCCCGGATGGCAACACTGTATATGCAGCAGTGTTTATGTCCGGTAACAAAACTGCGGTGGTCAATGAAGGCTCGGTATGTAACGGCTTTGGTTCCAGCGAATGCGCAGGCGATGGCGTGACCTCACCCAACGGTCTGCCGGGAGGCAATCTGCCTGGCGGAATGCCCGGCCCGACAACAGACGTTCATGGTGATCCGGCACCAGAGACTGGCCTGATCGTAAAATACGACGACACCAGCGGTGAATGGCGCGATCAGGAAGATCGCAACTGGTCCAATGGTATTCGCTTTACTCTACCGGATTATGATGTGTTCGAAATCGACGCGAACACGCTGAACCAGACTGCGAGCCACAGCGGCATCGGCACCACCATTTTTAATATGTTGACGGATCCAGGCACGGGAAACGTTTACATCACCAATACCGAGGCTATCAACGAGGTTCGCTTTGAAGGTCCCGGTGTGTTTGGCGGCTCCACCGTGCAAGGCAACCTGGCACAAAGCCGGATTACTGCACTGACTTCGACCGGCAAGATCGTGCGCCATCTCAATGGCCACATTGATTATGCCGTGACTCCGGCACCAGCCGGCACCAGTGACCATTCATTGGCAACGCCGCTTGGCATGGCGTTGAGTTTGGATGGGCAGACGCTATATGTTGCTGCATTTGGCTCTGCCAGAATTGGAGTGCTGGCGACTGACGCTATACTGAATGATACGCTCGATCCTGCCACTGACAGCGCCGGCTATTTTGATGTACCGGGTGGCGGCCCCACTGCAGTGTTGCTCGATGATCAGCGAAATCGCCTGTATATCACAACAAGATTCGATAACAGTGTAGTTGCACTAAACGCCACTACGGGCAATGTCATCGCAACGCGCTCATTGCATAACCCGGAACCTGACAGCGTGATTGACGGTCGCCCGTTTTTATACGACGCAAACCTGACGTCATCCAATGGCGAAGCCTCGTGTTCGTCGTGCCACATCTTTGGCGACATGGACGGACTGGCCTGGGATTTGGGTAACCCGGACGATGAGGTCATCACTAATCCATTAACCATCAATCTCTTTGCTATTGCAACGTTACAGGGGTCGTCTACGATCAACGGTACCGGCAGCTTGAATGAGTTGCATCCGATGAAGGGACCGATGACGACGCAGACCTTGCGCGGCATGTCGAATTCCGGTGCCATGCACTGGCGTGGTGATCGCTCCGTGGGCGTATTTGGTACGAATGCTACAGACGAGTCCGTATCATTTCTTAACTTTAATGTCGCTTTCCCGGGGCTGGTCGGTCGCAGTGCACCTTTAACGGTTACGCAAATGGGCGAGTTTACCGATTTTGCCCTAAGCCTCGCATTACCTCCAAACCCGGTCAGGAACCTGGACAACTCGCATAGCACAATGGCGCAGGCCGGCCGTGATTTTTACCTCGGCACGCGACTCTCGGATGGTGCACCGATTAATTTCACTGGCGATCCTAACGGAGACGGCTTCACGTGTAATGGCTGTCATGAACTGAATGCGTCACTCGGTCGCTTTGGCACGTCGACTCATGCCAGTTTTGAGGCCGAGGAACAAATTCTGAAAATCCCTCATTTGCGCAACATGTACCAGAAAGTCGGCATGTTTGGCATGCCCAATGTCGATTTCTTTTTGCCGGGTGATAACAGTCATCAGGGTGATCAGGTGCGTGGCACCGGCTTTTTACACGACGGTAGCGCCGACACCCTGTTCCGTTTTTTCAGCGCCGATGTATTTGCCGATCAATTTGGAGTTGGTTTTATCGACGATCAGGATCGCCTTGAAATGGAACAGTTCATGATGGAGTTTGATACCGATCTGGCCCCCGTCGTCGGCCAGCAGGTTACCCTGACCGACACCAATGCAGCGCAGGTAGACGCACGCATAGACCTGTTGCTGGCGCGCGCTGGCACGGCCTTTACATCGGCAATACTTGGCGGCGGTGTCACCGAAGCCGACATCATCGCAAACGGTGTCATTGATGGCGTGGCAAAAAGTTGGCAACGTTTGGCAGACGGCACCTTTCAAAGCGATTTGGCCAGTGAAACAACGCTGTCAGCGACAGCGCTGCGTGAGTCTGTGACTGCCGCTGGCGATCGGTTAACGTTTACCGCATTGCCACCAGGTTACGGTACACGAGCCGGCATTGATCGCGACCTGGATGGTGTCCTGAACCGCGATGATAATTGTCCTGCCATTGCCAATGATTTACAGCTGGATGACGATGGCGACAACGTGGGCAACCTTTGTGACAACTGCACACTCGCTGGCAATCCTACACAGCTGGATACCAATGGCGATGGCTATGGAAACCGCTGCGATGCCGATTTCAACAATGACGGCGTGATAAATTTCCTGGATTTGCCGGTCATCGAAATGACGTTTCTGCAAAGTGGTGATTTGGTGACGGATTTAAATGGTGACGGGGTGGTCAACTTTCTGGATGTCAGCTTGTTTGCCGATCAGTTTCTGGGTGCCCCGGGGCCCAGCGCTCTGCATTGAGATCTTCAAACCACAATTTTCAGGCAAAAAAAAGCCCCGCCTTGCGGGGCTTTTTTCAAAGGGTAAAACAACTTATGCGCGGCGTGCACGCCAGCCGAGCAATCCCAGAGCGGACAGCATCAAAGGCAACGCGGCAGGAACCGGTATCGGTTTAATTTCACCGTACGCCAGCATACCGATCATCTCATGGCTAATAGCCGTGGGATGAATGCCGTCATAAAACAGGAAGCTGTCCGGATCCACG
>JABDLQ010000197.1 GCA_013002925.1 Gammaproteobacteria bacterium
TTTGCAAACCGTGCAATCCCTGCGCCGGGAGCAGGAACAGATTCGTGCCGACTTTGCCGAAGATGCAGAGCGCTTCAAGGAGCTTCAGGCACAATCTCAATAGCCTGATTTCTGTTCGCGGCCCTCCGCGCTTTTGCATTGCTCGCAACGGACATCACAACACCACCTGCATCGTAACAAGTGCTGGCCCCACTATTCCTAATACCCGCTATTCATGATCGCGATGTGGCACGCAAGTTTCTGTGATTCACACTAGGTCTTGCCAGAATGCCCGAAGCCCCCGCTTCCGCGGTGCGATTCAGTGAACTCATCAACTACCGAAAATTGCGCCTGCACCACCGGCACGAACACCATCTGGCAAATGCGCTCGCCTGGCTTCACGGCATAAGTTTTACCTCCCCGGTTCCAGCAGGAGACAAACACCTGGCCCTGGTAGTCCGAATCGATCAACCCGGTGAGATTGCCCAGCACCAGGCCATGCTTGTGACCAAGCCCCGACCGCGGCAACAGCACGGCTGCGAGACCCGTGTCACCAATATGCAAGGCAAAACCGGTAGGTATCAGCTGCGTCTGCCCTGGTTTTATCACCAGCTCAGCGTCGATGCATGCCCGCAAATCCAGGCCGGCGGAACCTGGCGTTGCATAGGCGGGTAGATCGAATTCTTTACCGAGGCGCGAATCAAGAATTTTTAACTGGATTTCCTGCATGAGATTGGTCCCCGAAAATGATGGTGAGTGGTTGACTCTAATTTTTATGCAACCCAACCCGGCACAGCTAAATCCCACTGCCAGATGGTACCTTTGTGGACGATCAGCGCGACATTTTATAACGCGCCGCAACGATGTCGATAAGTTGGCGTGCAAGTATATTTTTGCTTGTCATGCCAAGGCGCTGCTCGCCACCATCCCACAACACCAGCAGCTCGTTTTCATCGGCGTCAAAGCCAACACATTCACCATCTGATACCGGATCGCCAACCCGATTGGCGGCAATCATGTCGAGCTTCTTTTTCTGCAGCTTGCCCAGTGCATGGTGTTTGATGTCATTGGTCTCAGCCGCAAAACCCACCGTGAACGGCGGCGTGGCGCGATGCCCGACGGTGCTCAGAATATCCGGACACGGTTCCAGCGCCAGCGTCCGTTGTTCGCCTGATTTTTTGATCTTCGCATCGCTCGGTGCCGCCGGCCGAAAATCTGCTACCGCGGCAGCGGCGATAAAAATATCAATTTCTGCAATGCGGGACTCAACCGCCTCCAGCATCTGCTCGGCAGACTCGACATCTACCCGCTGCACCTCGTCAGGGGTTTGCAGCTGCACGGGGCCCGCCACCAACACCACTTCGGCCCCCGCTTGTACGGCAGCATCAGCAAGCGCAAAGCCGGTTTTGCCCGAACTGCGATTGCTCAGATAGCGCACCGGATCCAACCGCTCCCGGGTCGGGCCTGCCGTGATCATCACCCGGACGCCGCTCAACGGCCCGCTCGCGCGGCGCGCGGCAAACATCTGTTCCAGGTGAACCACGATATCCAACGGCTCCAGCATACGCCCGGCACCCTGTTCGCCGCAGGCCTGGTCACCCTCTGCCGGTCCCATCAACACCACGTGCCGGCTGGCAAGTAAATGTGCGTTTGCGACCGTGGCCGCATCCGCCCACATCACGCGATTCATCGACGGTGCAATACACACCGGTTGGGCGGTGGCAAGACACAGCGTCGTGAGCAGATCATCCGCACGCCCCTGGGCGAGACGCGCCATAAAATTGGCACTCGCGGGAGCCACCACGACCGCATCGGCCCAGCGGGCCAGTTCAATATGTCCCATGGCCGCCTCGGCATCGCGATCGAACAACTCACCGCGTACCGGTTTGCCGGACACGGCCTGAAAGGTTAGCGGTGTCACAAACTCCTGGGCACCACGCGTCATCACAACCTGCACATCAGCACCCTGCTCCCGCAGACGCCGCACCAGGTCCGGACTTTTGTAGCTGGCAATGCCACCACTAACACCCAGCACAATGTTCTTGTTTTTTAACAGGCTCATAACGTGGGCAAGCTTAACCCATCTGCGCGTCTTTGGTATACGATAAAGCCCCTGATGCCAGCGGGTGCATGACAGGCATGGCAATTGAAAACATCTACGAGATAGCAGGTGCCGGTGCGGTGCAGATGGTGCCGTCCAATGGCATTACGCTGGGTGTGTTTTGTGCAGGCCCTGAAACCGGACCGGCCGTCGTGCTGTGCCACGGCTTTCCGGAATTAGCCTACAGCTGGCGTTTTCAGATCCCGGCGCTGGCCGCTGCTGGTTACCGGGTGCTGGCACCCGACATGCGCGGCTTCGGTCATAGTGATCGACCCGCCAGCGTCTCTGACTACGGGCTGCAGGACCTCTGTCTCGACGTCACAGGTGTACTTGATCATTTTGGCATAACACAAAGCGTTGTAGTGGGGCATGACTGGGGTGGCGCAGTTGCCTGGGCGCTACCATTAAGACATCCCGACCGCGTGCGCGGGGTTGCCGGGATCAACACACCCTTTACCCCCCGCAATCCGCGTTATCGCCCGATGGAATCATTTGCGCGCAAGTTCGGTGATGAAATGTACATCGTGCAGTTTCAGACACCCGGTGTCGCTGATGAATTATTCGCACGCGATTGCACGGCAACCATGCGATTTTTCATGCGCCGCAGCCGCTACAGCGCTGAACAGTTTGCGCATGCACCCAAAGCAGTTCGCAGCCTGAATTTGTTGCGGGCGCTGGAGCAGGGCAACGCCGATTTATGGGCCAGTGAGAGCGTGGTTTCCGATGAAGCCATCGCTGTCTTTGCGCGTGCGTTCGAACGCACCGGCTTTACCGGCGGCATCAACTGGTATCGCAACATGGACCGCAACTGGGAAACCAGCGCAGATCTACCACAACACATATCGCAACCAGCACTGATGATCATGGCCGAAAACGATGTCGTACTGCCGCCGTCGGCGGCGGATGGCATGGAAACCTATGTACCCAATCTGACACGGCATCTCGTGAAAAACTGCGGTCACTGGACGCAGCAGGAACACCCTGACGAGGTCAACCGGGTACTGCTGGATTGGCTGGCCACTTTAAATTGAGCAGGGCAATCGCGAGTTGCCTGACTCCGAGTGGCGTCGCCAGTTGGGCTAATTTTGGACGGTGACCGGTGATCATGGCGATGATTTTACCGCGCCCGCTTTACTGCTCTGAATTTATTGTTTCAGTCTTACTGCTCTGAGCTCACGACCTCTGGTTTAATGCATAGGGTTCACTTGTTCGGGTTCACGGCTACGAGTTTGTTACTGCAAGTTTACCACTTCGAGATTCGTACTTTGAGTTCACACCTTTAATTCCGCAGCTATGGGATAACCGCTTCGGGTTTACTTCTTGGGTTCACTGCTGCGGGTTTATTCCTGCAGGTCTACCGCTTCGAGTTTTGTGCTCTAAGCTCACCGCTTTAATTCCGCTGCTGTGGGTTCACCGGTTCGGGTTCAATATTTTGAGTTAAAGGCTGCAGGTTTATTGCTGCGGGTTCACCGCTGCGGGCCTGTTGCGGTGGGTTCACCAATTGGGCTTCACTACTTTAGGTTAACGGCTGCGGGTGTATTGCTATGGGTCTTTGGTGTGGGTTAACCGCTTTGGTCTAACTGTTTGGGATCGACCGCGTTGGGCTCCCGAAACCGCTTTGGAATCTGCGGAATTGTTACTGCTGGCAATCCGACATCGCTTTTTTTCTGCTGGGCGTCTTCGGCAGTATCGCTAATAGTTACGTTTATATTCAATCTAAATTGGCCGGGTAAATTTATACAGGATCTTTGCCGCCAGGCACCGAATTGTTGCTAAGCTGGACCATCTACGCGATTTAACAATAAGGAGAAGGCGATGTCTGTAAGTTTACTGGATCTGTGGATGCCGATTCTGCTCGGCGGAATTTTGGCATGGCTCGCAAGTGCTGTGGTCCATACAGTACTCAAATATCACAACTCGGACTATCAAAAACTGACCAATGAAGACGAGGTTGGGGCGGTGATCGCCAAAGGTGGTGCCGCACCGGGATTTTACAGCTTTCCACACTGCGTTGACATGAAAGAGATGCAGGACGAAGGCATGCAAAAACGCTTTGAGCAGGGTCCTGTTGGCATGCTGGCCGTGATGCCCAATGGCATGCCACCCATGGGAAAACTCATCGGGCAACAGGTGGTTTATTCCATTGCCGCTTGCGTATTGATCGCTTACTGCGCGTCGATGGCACTGGCGCCGGGTGCCGATTACCTGACCGTGTTCCGTTTCGTGGCAGCCGTCGGGTTTTTGACCTTTGGATGGGCCGTTTTACCGTTTAGCATCTGGTACGGTCACCCGTGGTCGACATCGGCCAAATATCTGTTCGATGCGGCCATTTACGGCCTCCTGGTTGGCGGCGCCTTTGGGTGGCTGTGGCCGGCGGCAGCCTGAGCAACATTTCGGGTTTGTTAGCTTGATCCTTATGCCCGGTTTCGCCGGATGCACCAGTTCGCCCGGCTGGGTGTGCCGCCGGTTTGTTGTACAAAAAGTTACAACACCTGAACGGTATTGCGTTGTCCAGACGTGCTGACGTGACCATCTGACATCGCGCCAACCGCTGCGACATGGGCATCAGCCGCTTTTCAGGGCCCATCGACAGATTCGCAAAATGCGGCCAATCACCCCATTTTGCCGGTGGCACTTCACGCATTAAAAAGCGCAAACTGGTTTCGTCGCAACCGCCCACGGACGGGCTACTGAGGAGATGGATATGCCGTTGAGCGACTGGCCAGCCGGCGAACGTCCCCGGGAGCGCCTGTACTCCCGGGGCGCCGCCGC
>JABDLQ010000210.1 GCA_013002925.1 Gammaproteobacteria bacterium
TTCTCATCGGTGGCCGACAGCTCCAGCAGTTTGCGAATCAGCGAGTAGCCATTGGAGTGAGGTCCACTGGAGGCTATCGCAATAATCGCATCACCTGGCGTGATGTCAGCTCCGGTGATGATTTGATCCTTTTCGACCACACCAACACAAAACCCCGCCAGATCGTAGTCGTCGCCGTGATACATTCCGGGGAGTTCCGCGGTTTCCCCTCCAATCAATGCAGCGCCGGCAATTTCGCAGCCGCGTGCAATTCCGCCGATCACTTCTTCTGCAACGTCAATATCCAGCTTGGCGGTGGCAAAATAGTCGAGAAAAAACAGCGGCTCCGCGCCCTGTACTATCAGATCATTAGCGCACATAGCGACCAGATCAATGCCAACACCGCTGTGTTGCCGGTGTGCGAGCGCCAGTTTGAGCTTTGTCCCGACCCCGTCAGTGGCCGATACCAGCACCGGTTGCTGATACCGGGAAATGTCAAGTTCAAATAACGCGCCAAATCCGCCCAGCCCTGTCAGTACACCGGGGCGAAAAGTCTGCGCGACCCGGCTCTTGATCCGTTCAATTAACGCGTTTCCGGCATCGATGTCGACCCCGGCGCTTCGATAAGTCACTGGATTTTTGCTGGTCATAGGTGGAAGTTCTGATTAGGCTTTTGAATGTGGCTAGTACCGACAGGGATCGGACAGGTAGAATGTAGTGTACACCAGCGGACAACAACAAGCGTAATCCGAGGAATGTAAGTTGAGTTTATCAAGAATCTGTGTGCTCACCTGCCTGATGCTGGCGGCAATTTTCACCGCACGTGGGGTCAATGCTGCCCTGACCGGGAATCTCTATTCGGCAGAGGTTCCTGTGCTGGAAAAAAGTCCGGAAGAAAAAACCCGTGGTGCAGCGCTGGCACTGGCAGAAGTGCTGGTCAAAATGAGCGGCGATCGGCGCATTGCCGAGCATCCGGCGGCGGCACCACTACTGGCCAGCGCCGAGGACTATGTCCAGCAGTTTCGATTTACTCCAAATGATACGTTGCTCGTCGGTTTTGACGGGCGCAATTTACAGCGCGCCATGCGTGAAGCGCGGCTGCCGGTGTGGGGAAACGATCGTCCTGCAACGTTGTTATGGTTGGCGGTCGATTTTGGTGGCGGCGAACGACGCTTACTGTCGGCTGATGATCATGGCGAAGTTCGAACGCAGATCGAAGCGGCAGCGGCTGCGCGGGGTGTACCGTTGATCTGGCCGCTCAACGATTCGACGGATCGTGCAAGCCTGACCGTTGCGGATGTGTGGGGCGGGTATTCCGGGATGGTGGACGAGGCATCAGTCCGGTACGCTCCGGATGCCATATTGGTCGGTCGCATCAGCCGCAGCAGCAATGGGTCCTATTTTGGTAATTGGCATTTGCAACTGCAGGGAGAACACAAGGAATGGCGTGATGGTCTGGGGGATAGCGTACACCGCCTGAGCGATTATTACGCAGTGCGTCTGGCCAGCGTGGCTACCACACAAGATAATGCCATGGTGAGTATGCTGATCAGTGGTCTGGATGACGGCCGGGCCTACATCCATGCGCTGAGCACACTGGAAAAACTCGGAGCCATCGAGAGCGTGCAGGTGCGCGAAGCGCGCGGTAGCACTGTACGCGTGAATCTGAAATTGCGGGGCAGCGCCGATCAATTGCGTCGGTCCCTGGGATTCAGCCGGGTACTCGTGCCCGACACCGACCGTGATAGTGCCGAGTTTTTTAATTATCGTTACGCACGGTGATGCTGCAATATATTCCCAATCTGCTGAGCGTATTGCGCATCCTGCTGGTGCCCCCGTTACTGGTGTTGTTGTTGCAAGGGCAATACGACTGGGCCTTTGTGGTGTTTGCGCTGGCAGGTTTTACTGATGGTCTGGACGGGTTTCTTGCGCGGCGCTACAACTGGCATACGGAGTTGGGAGGATTGCTTGACCCGGTAGCCGATAAACTGCTGATGGTCTCCATGTTTGTGGCATTGGCAGTCGCCAAGCTGGTACCCCTTGCGCTTGCGTTGCTGGTGATAGGGCGTGATGTTTTGATAGTAACGGGCCTGGCGGTCTATCGCGTATTGATTGGCCCGGTGCAGGCTAAAGCCTCGTGGGTCAGCAAGATCAATACGGCCGTGCTGTTACTGTTTGTGCTGGCGGTAATCAGTGACGCCGGCTTTTCGTTTCCACCACCTGGTGTGGTGATCTTCTTTGGGGCAGTAGTTATCGTGACAACAATTATCAGTGGTCTTGACTATGTGCGCGAAGGCGTGTTGCGTGCAAGAGCGCATTACACGGGAGGTGGCTGACGTGACCGACCAGCGATTGATCACGCTGATCATTATCGCGGCCAGCGGCTGGTTGCTCATGCAACTGGCACCGATACTGACGCCTTTTGTGGCGGCGGCATTGCTGGCTTACCTGTGTGATCCGCTGGTTGATCGCTTCGAAAAGCTGAAGTTAAATCGCACATCCGCGGTGTTCTCATCCCTCTTTATTATCCTGCTGTTTATGAGTTCTGTGTTCTTGCTGATCGTGCCAATGGTCAGTGAGCAGGGATCCGCGCTGGCTTCCAAGTTTCCCGGTTATATACTGTGGATCGAAAATCACTGGTTGCCCACCATCAAGGAGTGGATGGGCATCGAGGACAGCACACAAAAAATTGGCCTGGCGGCCGTTTTTCGTGACTATGGCGACAAAATTGCACAATTGCTCAGTGGTGCACTGGGTACCGTCTCGCGTTCGGGTGGTGCAATCCTGACGACGCTACTCAATGTCGTTTTGATTCCGGTACTGACTTTTTATATGTTGCGCGATTTCGATATCCTGGTAGCCAAAGCCGGCAAGCTGGTTCCTCCGTCAAAACGCGACCGGGTATTTCTGATTGCCCGCGAATCCGATGCTGCCCTGAGTAATTTTTTAAAGGGTCAGACCGTCGTCATGCTGGGCCTGGCACTGATCTGGTCTGTGGGTCTTAGTATCGTTGGTCTCGAATACGCCCTGGCGATCGGAGTGTTGTCAGGGCTGCTGAGTTTTGTACCGTATCTGGGTCCTGCAGTGGGGTTGTTACTGGGGGGCGTATCAGCTCTCGTTCAGTCACCGGATCTGTGGATGCTGGCCGGTGTTATTGCCGTATTTGTCGTGTCGCAAATGATAGAAAACTATTTTCTCACGCCAAAATTTGTCGGCGACCGCATCGGTCTGCATCCGGTCATGGTGATCTTTTCGGTGATGGCAGGCGGGCAGTTGTTCGGATTTTTTGGCGTCTTGCTGGCGTTACCGGTAGCCGCGGTCGGTACGGTATTGCTGCGGCATTTTTTCGAGTGGTTTGCGTATAAAGAACCGGTGATCAACGAACATGACGTTGATGTTAATGTTGAACAGGATGCACCCGGGGACTGAACCGGTGATACGCTCACAAAGTCAATTACCGCTGGCAATAAAGCTGCGTGATCAGGCAGTTTTTGCCAGCTATTATGCCGGTCCCAATGCGGAAATAGTGGACCAGCTGCAACACTATCCGATGGCAGGAGGTGGGGTCATCTGGTTATGGGGTGACAGCGCCACCGGCAAATCTCATTTACTGCAGGCGATGTGTGCCGAAATTGCGCAGTCAGCTTACCTGCCGGTAGCGCAGATTGAGTCCACCGGACCGGATATGCTGCGTGGCTTCGACCGATTTCAACTGGTGTGTCTGGATGATATTGATTTGATGCCCGGAAACCGGGCATTCGAGCGCAGCCTGTTCGGATTATTCCAGGAGTTGGTCACTGAGCGCAGTGGCACGCTGATGGTCAGCTCGACACGTGCACCCCGGGAACTGACGGTTCACCTGGCGGATCTCAAGTCGCGATTATTGTCTGGACCGGTGTATCGCCTGGTGCGATTGTCCGAGCATGAGCGCCTGCAGGCTATTAAACAACGTGCGCAGCGCCGCGGTCTGGAGTTAACGGACGAAACTGGTGAGTTTCTCTTGCGTCACTTTAAGCGCGACATGCGTTCGCTGTGCGATTTGCTCGACAAGCTCGATACGGCGGCTCTGGTCCAGCAGCAACGGCGTTTGACGGTGCCCTTATTAAAATCAGCTATCGCAGACCCGGATCATTGAGACAGGGTCGACGCACGGTGTTTGAGCGCGCGCAGAACCAGCGCCAGCAGCGCCAGATACACCAGACCGGCCGCCAGACAGATAATGGCTTCGGTGCGCGCCACCTGGGCGATCAGTAATTGCGTAATTGCCGTTGCCAGATAGGGCATCACCAGCAGTGCCGCGTAGAAAAACACGACCGCGGTCAGGCGTAGCATCAACAACAGCATTACGACCAGGGGCAGGCTCGAAGCGCTGGCGAGCACCGGCTGCCACTGTGCCCAGGCTAACAGAAACCAGCTACAGGACATTACGAAATAGGCGCATACACCAGCAAAAACAAGCAGTTTAGGAATCATGCAACGCTCCAGCGAGTCGGCCAAGTCGATGACCAAATGCCTGGCACAGCGTTTTTTCGTGCGCGGTCATCGGTTCATCCGGTTCGTTAAAGTGGCTGGGACCATAGGGCGTACCGCCTGACCGTGTCAATTGCAGCGCAGTTTCCGAATACGGTATGCCAGCGATGACCATGCCGTGATGAAGCAACGGCAGCATCATGGATAACAGGGTGGTTTCCTGACCCCCGTGCATGCTGGACGCGGATGTAAAGACACCGGCCGGCTTGTCAATCAGCGCCCCGTTAAGCCATAACGTGGAGGTTTGTTCAAAAAAGTATTTGAGAGGCGCTGCCATGTTACCAAAACGTGCAGGCGATCCTAAAGCAAGTGCAGCGCAATCCTGTAGATCCTCCAACGTCGCCAGCGCAGCAAGGTTTTCATGTTCGGTTTGCCCGGGCTCACCTGTATCTGTTTGCACACCCACGGGTGCGACAGAACGTACTCGCGCCTCTATATTGCTTGCGCGCTCGACCCCGCGTGCGATCTGGTTTGCCATGGATGCGGTGGCACCGTGACGTGAGTAATAAAGCACCAGCACATAGGCGCTCATTGCAGCAGTTCCAGCACTCGCTCGGGAGGGCGGCATATACGCGCCTGTTGATCGACCACGACCACAGGGCGTTGCAACAGCGCCGGCGAACGCAACAGGATTGCGATCACTGTGTCGTCATCAAGAGCTGTGGGGTCGATGCCGGATTTGCGAAATTCTTCATCCTTAGTGCGTATCAGCCCGGCAGCAGGTACATCCAGTGCAGCGATGATTTCGCGCAGTGTATCTGCGCTGAATGGATGCTTTAAATACTCAACGACCGTTGCGTCACTTTGCCGGGCTGTCAGGATTGCATCGACCGCTCGCGACTTCGAACACCGTGGGTTATGGTAAAACGTGATTTGCATGAAACCTCTCCAAAAAATCAAAATGCAGTATACGCAATAGCTTGACCTGATCGGGAGGGCTTTGTTAGCGTTTGTAGCGACATAGGCTGAATTGAGCTCTGTGCTATGGGGGAATCCGGGTATTTTCATCGCCGCGCCGGTCGTTGGGCAAGCGCGGCAGGTCTGATGCTGTGTGTAATGGCATGCGTGACGACGCCTCCATACCAGGAGATGAGCGACGCGCGGCAGGCAATTGCGGTGGCTGAAGAAGTGGGGGCGGCGCAAAAAAGCCCGGCGCTTCTCGCGCAGGCCCGGCAATACCTCGCCAACGCAAAAGAAAAAATGGAAAAACGCAGTTTCAGCATAGCGCGCAGCCCGGCGTTACTGGCGCGGGAAAAAGCAATTGAAGCTGCGCGCCACGCGAAACAGCGCAACCTCCCCTGACATGTCGTCGTCTTATTGTGTGCAGGCCTTTGTGAGCGGTCGTGTACAGGGTGTGTTCTTTCGCAAATTTACCGCTGAAAAAGCCCGCTCCCTGGGATTGGCCGGGCATGCCGAAAATTTGTCGGATGGTCGTGTCGCAGTAATTGCGGCAGGTGAAAAATCCGCAGTGCATGCGTTAATTGAATGGTTACAATCCGGTTCACCGCTGGCGCAGGTGCGTGATGTGCAGTGGCAGGAATGTGAGTCGCCAGTGCATCTGACTGGAAAATTTACGACAGGTTAGCGCTGGTACCATCGAGAGCGTAGTTTCTTAAACACTTTATCCGGATAAATTCTGCGGCCGACACTGCCGTTGTACCGGGCCAGGCCTTTGGCCAGGTCGCCGCGCTCGCGATCGATGTACAGACGCAATATGGTGCAACCAAAGCGTAAATTTGTGGACACGTGAAACAGATTGTCCGAGGGTCGGCCGATTTCGTCGAGCCAGAACGGCATAATCTGCATCAACCCCCGTGCACCGGCATGGGAGATCGCAAAACGGTCAAAATTGCTTTCGACATCGATCACAGCCAGTACCAGTTCCGGCGCCAGTCGGGCGCGCGTTGCCTCATAATGAATCTGGCGTAACAGGTCCAGACGTTCGCGGTCGTCCGGAATTCTGCGCTTTAGTCGCAAAGACATGTCCACGAGCCAGACCTGCGCATCATAGTGATCGCCAAAACTGTCCGCACTGAACACCGCCTCGCGCACCATTTGCCGAAAACTTTCGTCAGGCCTTTCCTGGCTGGCCGCCCAGGAAGTCGGGCAGGCTAACAGCGACAATAGTGCGGTTAAAAAAAGCTTGTTAAAATAGTCGTGCGGCAATTTATGGGTCCTGGTTCAGTGCTGACATCAATTGAGTGGCATCGATATCGCGGGCTTTTTCGTCAGTTCGGCCTTTGTATTCAAACGTGCCACCATCCAGTCCCCGCTCGGTCACAACAATCCGGTGGGGGATTCCCAATAATTCCATATCGGCAAACTTGAAGCCCGGACGTGCGTCACGATCATCTAACAATGTGTCATAACCTGCGCGCGTAAGTCGTTGATATAAATCTTCTGATGCCTCACGAACACGTTGTGATTTGTGGTGATTCAGCGGCACGATAGCAATTTGAAATGGCGCGATGGCCGGTGGCCAGACAATCCCTTTATCATCGTGATACTGCTCAATCGCCGCAGCCGCAATGCGGCCAATACCGATTCCATAGCATCCCATCATCATGGCCACGGAGCGTCCCTTTTCATCCAGCACGGTGGCGTTCATGGATTTTGAATATTTGTCTCCCAACTGAAAAATATGCCCCACCTCGATACCACGAACGATTTTCAGGTGGCCTTTTCCATCCGGGCTTGGGTCTCCCTCCATCACATTACGCAAGTCTGCGGCTGTCGCCTCCGGCAGGTCGCGTTCCCAACACACGCTCACATGATGCGCATCATCCTTGTTAGCACCACACACAAAGTTGTTAGTCGCCAGTGCAAAATGATCCGCGTAGATCGGACAGTCGAGCCCGACCGGGCCGACAAATCCGGGACGACAAGAGGTGACCGCCTGCACATCATCGGCCTCGGCAAATTGCAAAGGGGTCGCAACACCCGGCAGCTTTTCCGCCTTGATGGTGTTCAGTTCATGGTCACCACGCAGTAACAGCGCGATGACAGGGTGTTCCTCATCGCCCCGGACAAACAGAGTCTTGATGCATTGCTCCGGTTGACATGCAAGCTGCTTACACACAGCTGCGATAGTCTTTGTGCCAGGCGTCGACTCGGTGCGCATGGCCGCGGCCGGAGCGCCGCGTGACGAGCCTGGTGGCAGCGTCGTCGCCAACTCAAGATTCGCTGCGTAGTCGCTGCTGTCGGAATACGCAATCACGTCCTCACCCGAATCGGCCAACACCTGAAACTCATGCGATACTGCACCCCCGATGTTGCCGCTATCGGCCTGCACGGCGCGGAAACTGAGACCGAGCCTGGAAAAAATGGTGCTGTAGGTGCGATGCAGGACCGCATAAGTGTCCTGCAGCGATGCTTCATCAAGATGAAATGAGTACGCATCTTTCATTATAAATTCGCGGGATCGCATCACTCCGAAGCGCGGCCGCGTTTCATCACGAAACTTGGTCTGGATCTGATAGTAGGTGACCGGCAACTGTTTATAGCTGCGCAGCGCGCGTCGGGCGATGTCCGTAATCACCTCTTCATGGGTCGGGCCGTAGCAAAAAGCGCGGCCACCGCGATCCTTAAACCGCAATAATTCCGGCCCCATTGTCGCCCAGCGACCGCTTTCTTCCCATAGTTCAGAGGGTTGGACGCTGGGCATCAGCACCTCAAACGCACCGGACCTGTCCATTTCCTCGCGCACAATTTTTTCGATTTTATGCAATACCCTGAGGCCCATCGGCAGCCACGAGTACATTCCGGCAGCAAGTTTCTGGATCAGCCCGGCGCGCAACATGAGCCGATGGCTGGCAATTTCGGCATCAGCGGGGGTCTCTTTGAGCGTAGATAACGGTAATTTCGATAAGCGCATAAAAACTCTTGGTGTTTTTGGCAGTGTGATTGCCCGGGATTGTATCGGTAGCCAGCAGGTCATGCACCTTTTGATGGCGCTTTTTGATGGCTTTTCGGTACTACACGGTTGATTTTAGAGACGACCGGGCGTAGCTTACCCTCGCGCCAGGCTGGCCTGGTGAGGAAATTAATCAAGAGGTTTTATGGTGGCGGGTCGCAATGCCCTGTGCATTAGCTGGTCTGCCCGACGCTTCCTACATGGCTATTCGACAATTTCCCCTGATCGCCCGCGAAGGCTGGCCATTTATTATCGTCGTGCTGCTGACGCTCATCATCTCGTTCCGATTGAGTGGTCTCACCATGGTGCTGTCGTGTATGGTCCTGCTGCTGGCCCTGGTCCTGCTGTTTCGTGACCCGCAACGCGATGTGCCTTCAAAGCCGCTGGGAGTGGTGAGTCCGGTCGACGGCCGCGTGCTGGATATCGCACCAACGGACAAAGGTGCGTTGCAACGCGAATCCATGCGTTTCACGCTCTCCGTCAATCATCTGGGCGCCTATACCGTGCGCAGTCCGACTGAAGGCACAGTGTTAAATCTCATGGATAACCTGGCAGGTGGATCACGCTTGCTTGGCACCGGTGGTTTGTGGGTGCGGACCGACGAACAAGATGACATCGTCGTGCTGATCAAAGGGCCAGGCGGCTGGGCACGGGCCAAGTCGTTCGTGGGTTATGGCGAACGATTGGGTCAGGGGCAGCGTTTTGCCTTTACGCGGCTGGCGAGCCGTGTGGATGTCTATGTGCCCGCAAACAGCAAAATTGTTGCAAAAGTCGGTGACAGGGTCCTTGCAGGTTCAGACATTCTCTCAATGATTGTCCATAAATGATTGAAATAAATAAGAAATGATTGTGAGTTAAATCAGAACCATTTGGTGTTCGGCTGTGGCATTATGCTTGGGGTCGACGGAGAATTCATGAAACGCAAACTGACATCGCGAACAGTGCGCCTGAAGCGCGGGATCTACTTACTGCCGAACCTGTTTACCACGGCGGCGCTGTTCGCCGGTTTCTTCGCGGTCATCGTGGCAATGAAGGGTGATTTTCAGGCAGCCGCTATCGCGATTCTGGTCGCCATGGTACTCGACGGTATGGACGGTCGCGTGGCGCGACTGACCCACACGGAGACTGATTTTGGCAAAGAGTTCGACAGCATGTCTGATATGGTGTCGTTCGGCCTCGCACCGGCCCTGGTGGTCTATCAGTGGGGGGTGCAGGCGCTACCAGTCGAGGTTCCCATCTGGGGACGCATCGGCTGGCTGGCAGCGTTTTTTTATACGGTGGCGGCGGCATTGCGCCTGGCACGCTTTAACAGCAATGCCCCGTCAAAGAACGACCAGTATTTTCAGGGACTGCCCAGTCCGTCGGCTGCCGGCCTCGTTGGTAGTGCCTTGTGGCTTACCACGGAGTATCAGCTGGCCGGGCCCGTCACCATGGCCTCTGCATTTGCGCTATCGGTGATTACCGGGGCGTTGATGGTGAGCAACTTTCCTTATCGCAGTTTCAAGGATTTCGATCTGGTCAGCCGGGTGGGCTTCAGGCATCTGCTGTTAGTTCCGCTGTTCTTTATGGTGGTGGCAATCGACCCGCCGCTCATTTTGACATTACTGTTTCTGACCTACGCTGCGTCCGGGCCACTGCTGTATTTGTGGAAGAAAGCCCGTGGAATTCCAATGGACATGCCGCCGATCCTGTGGTTTTCAGACCTCAAAAAAAATCCCGATCGTAAAGGGTCAACATCAGACAAAGACGGTGCTGACGATACGGCGACCGGCACCGATGATCCTTAGCGCCGGTGGCGCCCAAACCGCATGAACCGGTTGAGTAAGCGACAACAACATATGCTGGATGTCATGGGCATACACGCCTGGCACGAGCGTTCGGCGCGTGAGAATCAGCAGCCGCAGATGCCCGACCCGGCAGCGACCCGCAACCGGGTGAATGACACATCGCCGCCGCAAGGTATGCCGCAGCCGGAGGTGTCAGCCTCGGAGACCTCAAGCGCCGACCGTACAACTA
>JABDLQ010000213.1 GCA_013002925.1 Gammaproteobacteria bacterium
GCATCAGGGTGGCGCGCAATTCAGGCTGCCCCACCAGTATCAGTTGCAGCACCTGATTTTTGTCAGAATTGATATTGGAGAGCATGCGCAGTTCTTCGAGCGTCTCTATTGAAAGGTTTTGTGCTTCGTCAATAATCAACACCGTGCGTTTGTTGCCTGCATATTCCTCAACCACATAATTGACGAACGTCTCGTAACACTCGACTTTTTCCTTGCCTTTGTGCTCCAGTCCAAATGCCATCAACACCCACTGCAGCAAATCGCCAAACGACTGGTGGGTGTTACTAATCAAACCTACAGAAATGTCATCGTCCATTTCGTTTAGAAGACGACGGATCAACGTGGTTTTTCCCGAACCGATTTCTCCGGTAATCACACTGAACCCGGAATTGTTTGCCAGGCCATATTGCAACATGGTCAATGCCATTTGATGCTTTTTGCCCAAATACAAAAATGCCGGGTCCGGCAGCAGCGTAAACGGCTTTTCATCGAGTTTGTAAAATTGCTCGTACATGGCGTTGTTACCGGTTCCTTCGTAACCTAGTAGGCATAAGCCTGGGTCGGGTCATCAGATTTGTTGATGACGGTACCGATGATCTTGGTGCCTCCCAACAGATCAAAGGTAGTCGACAGATCTTCACGCTTGGTGACCCCGTTTTCAACCACAACGAGTGCACCATCGACATTGGGCGCAAACGCGATCGCATCGTCAGTGGCCATGACAGGAGGCAAATCAAATATCACGATGCGTTCCGGGTAGCGCGCAGTCAGTTCCGCAATCAGATCGAGCATCTGCGGCGATGACAGCATTTCTGAAGAATTCAGTTCGCGTTCTTTGCCAGGCAGTACAACCAGCCGTTCAATGGACGGGTTGAACAAGATATCAGGCAGTGGCACGCCTTTTCTAAAGTAATCAACGATACCGTGCGCCGGTTCAACTCCAAAAAACGTGTGGATACTGGGGCGCCGCAGATCAAGATCCACCAACAACACCGTGTGCGTCACCTCTCTTGCCAGGCTGATTGCCAGGTTCACCGCAGTCAGCGACTTGCCGGCATCCGGACCTGCGCTCACCACCATCAGCGAATTCCAGCCATTGTCCCGCATCCTCTGGATCACGCGGGTTCGCAGCATGCGGTAGGCATCCTCGGCGGGTTCAGCGGAAGCGCCACCGATCACACGGTTACGCTCCAGCGTCGCGGCATCCGGCTCAACAACATGGGTTTCGGTGTAGATGATTTTATCCGCACGTACAGCGCTTGAACCCGTTTGGCCGGAACGACCGGGTGCACGACTGCCGGACGGTCTGATCTGGGTTTCCGCGGCGCTCTCACGCTCCTGACGAGCGCGCTCTAATGCCTGCTTGATTCTTTCCATTGTCCTGCCCTTCTATAAAATCGGTATCGTCAATGAGCTCAGAATTACAAGCCCAGCTGCCGCAAAATCGTAAACCATAAAATATCCAGCGGTCGGAATGCGAAATGCACAATTGCTAACAGCACTGCCATTCCCGCCAGTGTACCGACGCCGGCAATCACCCAGGTTCGGCGGGATTTCGCCGTATCCTCACGGTTGGTAATCACTGGGATCGCAGCCAGCGGTGCTGCTCCGGAAATGTCCACAATATCAAACGCACTGCGCACTGCACTGTCGAGGCTTTCGGCAATCACGGCAGCTGCGACTGTTCCGAACAGCGACAGCACAAGCCCCAGAAACAACAACGCCAGCCGGTTCGGTGAATGCGGAGTAACCGCTGCGATCGGCGGTTCAATCAACGTGAACTTCTGGCCTTTTTGCCCCAGCAGCACATCCTCTGAAAAATTGGCCTGTTCCAGCTGCACTTTGAGTCCTTGCAGCATTGAACGTTTATCCGTGAGGTCACGCATCAGCGCAGAATATTCGCGTTCCACCAGCGGTGCCATATCAAGGGACTGTTCATAGCCCCGGGCTTTGGCAGTAACATCTTCGAGCTGCCCTTGCAGCGAACGAATCTGGGTGACCGCGGTCGCCAGATTGGCCTGCAACGTGATGTAGGCCGGGTTTGTTGGCATCTCCTCGTCACCCTGCGCCGGGGCGTCGGACTCGACAATATCGGTGTAGCCCTTGCTGACAAACCCGGTGGCGCCATTGGTCAGAGCGATTTCATTCCACTGTGAGTTACTGGAATCAACCAGCGTTGCATATTCACCTTTGCGCAAGGTCCCGACAATATTCGCTGAAGTCGACGGGCCATTACGCACATTGACTTTCTCTGAAACTTTTTCGTTAGTTGACACCAGCAAGGCGTTGGCAGCACTGCCTGCCGCACTCGCTGCCGCCGCTCTTTCGTCCTGCAGCCCGGTAAGCGTACGCTGCAACTGCAGCACCTCGGGGTGTTGATCGCTGTAAGTTCGGCGTGCCTGCTGTAACTGTGCTTCGGCGTCAGCTATATCCTGATCCAGCGCGGCCAGATCCGTGCCCAAGGTCATACCGCCGGTCAAACTTGCAAGTTGTTGCTCCAGCCTCCGGACGTCCGGATGATTGGGACCGTAGGTGGCGCGAGTCGTACGCAGCTGGCTCTTGACAAATTCGACCTCCTGATTGGGAGTCATTGCCGTGTTGGCACGCATCATAGCGTTTCCACCGTGCGGGTCAGTCTGCATTAATGTGGACTGCAGGAAAATACGACGTTCTTCCAGGGCAACCAGTTGCCGGCGTAATTCAGACACCGTTGTGTCAGCTTTTTGCATGAGCTGGATTATCAGCGGTACAAATTCCGGCAATACACCTTCGTTCTCAGCCTTGAATCGTGCCAGCCGCTCTTCAAGATCGAGTACTTCGCGGTTGGCGACCTCCACCTGCTTGCGATAAAAGTCAGCGGTTTCACTGACTTTTTCCATGCTTTGTTCGATGTTTTCCGAGCGATACAAATCGACCAGTTCATTCGCAACTTTTTGCGCCGTCACCGGATTGCGATGATCAAACGACAGGTCAAATGCAATGGTGACCCGGGTTGGTCGGCCACTGCGCGGGTCGATGACATCGGCGCTGACCAGATCCTGATGAATGTTTTCACGCATTTCTTCGATCAGCTCGCTGCGTGGCACCCGATCGATGCGATCCTGATACAGCTTGAACTTGTCGATCATAGCCGACAAATTAATCGAGGTAAGCGCGCGCTGCTGGACCTTATACACACGCGCATCGGCGTATTCGACCGCAGATTGGCGCCGATCATATTCCTCGGTCACTTCCTGTTCTTCCAGCAGCACTGTCGCCGTTGACCGGTATTTGGACGGCAACCCAAAACTAAGGAGTAACGTGAGAATCATCATCACCACAAATGTAATGAGCATCTGCAATTTGCGACGCTTCAACATTTTCATGTAATCACGCAGAGAAGTTTGTCGTTCCTGTATTTCCATCACTGTTGCCTGTTCATCTTAAATTGAATTACCCATTGAAATTGCTTAACGCGATGCCGTCCACGGTTTAAAGTTGTATGTTGCACCCACGAAAACGTTAAATCCCTCACTCTCAACGGTATTAAGGGAATCACGCGTACGGTAGCGAACCCCGCCATCAAGTTTCCACTGCTCGGATACTCGCCAGCTGACCCACGGCTGTATCCGGATTCCTTCCCGCGCAAACTGCACGCTACTGTCCACCGCCTCATTGTCATAGGCACTCAGTGAAATCCTGGCCGTCAGTGTTTCTGACAGGCGATAATCACCTCGCACAGAAAGCTCGGTGCTTTCAATCAAAAAGCCAAGCCCCACCGGGCTAACGGATCGCGACAGGGATGCATCAATGCGATAGGCCTCGCCTTTGTATTCGATGTTGGCATCGAGCAC